>NZ_JASKYT010000329.1:0-7473 GCF_041028275.1 Streptomyces sp. PU-14G | reverse complement strand
CCACGCGCCCCCGGCCCCGCCCCCGGTCCGACGGGCCGGCTGGAGCTGGATCCCGACCGGGTGGGCCGGGACCTGGTGTGCCTCGTGCTGACCGTCGTCGAACTGCTGCGCCAGCTCATGGAGCGGCAGGCGCTGCACCGCTGCGATCTGGGGGACGTCTCGGACGACCAGGTCGAGCGGATCGGGACGACACTGATGCTGCTGGACGAGCGCATGGACGAGCTGTGTGTCCAGCACGGGCTGACGCGGGACGACCTGAATCTCGACCTCGGCCCGCTGGGCACCCTCCTGGAACGGTGAGGGGACGGCCCGCCGCGGCGCACCGAACGTGGTCTCGCGCGCACAAGTGGTCATCGCGGTCGGTGCTGCCGTGCGCGTGTCGTACGGGCGTTCACGGGAACCCCGGTCGGTAGCCACTTGCAGTCGACACAGCGTGGCCCGGCTCGGTCGGGTCAGCGGGACGGATACTCCATGACCAGCGGGTACATGGGTCCCGGAGGCTTCGGTCGGGACCCGTTCGAAGAGTTCGTCGCGCGTTTCCTCGGGGGCACTCCATCCGGGGCCGGGGGGCAGCGCGGGGACCCGCGCCACTTCGACTTCTTCCGGCTGATGAGCGAACCGGCCCGGCAGCTCGTCACCGACGCGGCCTCGTACGCGGCCCAGCACGGCAGCAGCGACCTGGACACCGAGCACCTGCTGCGTGCGGCGCTCGCGGCGGAGCCGACCCACAGCATGGTCGAGCGGGCCGGGGCCGACCCCGACGCGCTGGCCGCCGAGATCGACCGTGCGGCGGAGGAGGGCCCGCCGCGCAGCTCCATCTCCGTCAGCCCCGCCGTGAAGCGGGCGCTGCTGGACGCGCACGAGATCGCCCGTTCGCGCGGGGCCTCCTACATCGGTGCCGAGCACGTCCTCGTCGCGCTGGCCGCCAACCGGGACTCCACGGCGGGACGGATCCTCAACGCGGCCCGGTTCGATCCGGGCTCCGCACGTGCCGGCAGCGGATACGGCGGCGCGAGCCAGGGCGGGCCCGAAGCACCGCCAGGACGGACCCGTCAGACGGGCGAGAGCAACACCCCCAACCTCGACAAGTACGGCCGCGACCTGACGGAGCTGGCCCGCGAGGGACGCATCGACCCGGTCATCGGGCGGGACGAGCAGATCGAGCAGACCATCGAGATCCTCGCCCGCCGGGGCAAGAACAACCCGGTGCTGATCGGCGAGGCGGGGGTGGGCAAGACCGCCGTCGTCGAGGGCCTCGCCCAGCGCATCGCCGAGGGCGACGTGCCGGACAACCTGCTGGGCCGCCGCGTCGTCCAGCTCGACTTCGGCAGCATCGTCGCCGGGACCCGCTACCGCGGCGATTTCGAGGAGCGGCTGACCGGGCTCATCGACGAGATCCGCGCCCACACCGACGACCTGATCGTCTTCATCGACGAGCTGCACACCGTCGTCGGCGCGGGCGGCGGCTCCGAGGGCGGCTCGATGGACGCGAGCAACATGCTCAAGCCGCCGCTCGCCCGCGGCGAACTGCACGTCATCGGCGCCACGACGCTGGAGGAGCACCGCCGCCACATCGAGAAGGACGCGGCGCTCGCCCGGCGCTTCCAGCCCGTGCTGGTGCCCGAGCCCACCGTCGCGGACGCCATCGAGATCCTGCGCGGGCTGCGCGACCGCTACGAGGCGCACCACCAGGTCCGCTACACCGACGAGGCGCTGGTCGCCGCGGTGGAGCTGTCCGACAGGTACCTGACCGGTCGCTTCCTGCCGGACAAGGCCATCGACCTGCTGGACCAGGCCGGGGCGCGCGTGCGGCTGCGCACGGCCACCCGCGGGACCGACGTGCGGGCGCTGGAGCGCGAGGCCGAACAGGTGCGCAGGGACAAGGACCAGGCCGTCGCCGCCGAGGACTACGAGCAGGCCAAGCAGCTGCGCGACCGGCTCGCCGAGCTGGAGGAGTCCATCGGCCGCGACGAGAGCAAGCAGGAGAGCCGAGGCGGCCACCGGATCGCCGAGGTCACGGTGGAGGACATCGCCGACATCATCTCCCGCCAGACCGGCATCCCGCTCAGCAACCTGACCCAGGACGAGAAGGACCGGCTGCTCGGCCTGGAGGAGCACCTGCGCGGGCGGGTCATCGGCCAGGACGAGGCCGTCAGCGCCGTCGCGGACGCCGTACTGCGCTCCCGTGCAGGCCTGGCCGACCCGCAGCGGCCGATCGGCAGCTTCCTCTTCCTCGGCCCCACCGGCGTCGGCAAGACGGAGCTGGCACGGGCGCTGGCCGAAGCACTGTTCGGCAGCGACGAGAAGATGGTGCGGTTGGACATGAGCGAGTACCAGGAGCGGCACACCGTCAGCCGGCTCGTCGGCGCCCCGCCCGGATACGTCGGCCACGAGGAGGCCGGGCAGCTGACCGAGACGGTGCGGCGCAACCCGTACTCGCTGCTCCTGCTGGACGAGATCGAAAAGGCGCACCCGGACGTCTTCAACATGCTGCTCCAGGTGCTCGACGACGGGCGGCTGACCGACTCGCAGGGCCGGACGGTGGACTTCAGCAACACCGTCATCGTGATGACGAGCAACCTCGGCTCCGAGGCCATCACGGGACGCGGCGCCCTCCTCGGCTTCGGCCAGGGCGACGAGTCCGACGAGGAGGCCAGGCGCGAGCGGGTGCTGCGCCCGCTGCGGGAGCACTTCCGTCCCGAGTTCCTCAACCGCATCGACGAGATCGTGATCTTCCGCCGGCTCGACGACACGCAGCTGCGCCAGATCACCGACATGCTGCTGGAGGAGACCCGGCGCCGGGTGCACGCCCAGGACCTGTCGATCGACTTCTCCTCCGAGGCCGTCGACTGGCTGGCCCACCAGGGCTACCAGCCCGAGTACGGCGCCAGGCCGCTGCGCCGCACGATCCAGCGTGAGGTCGACAACCGGCTCTCCCGCATGCTGCTGGGCGGCGAACTCCAGCCGCACACGCGCCTGCTGGTCGACGTGGCGGACGGGGAGCTGCGCATCCGCACCGAGCCCGTGTAGGGCGCTGCCCCTGCGCCGGGCCGCGGGCCGGATGCCAGGGGCCGGGCGGACGTCCGCGCCCCGGGAGGGGGCGCGGGCGCCGCCCGTCACGTCTGCCGCGTGCCGGCCCGCTGGGCGATCTCCTCGTCGGCCACGGCGATGGCCGCGTCGGCGCGGACGTACCACACCTCGCGCCTGGCCGGGGACAGGCCCGCCCAGGGGTGGCGCTCCGCGCTGTATCCGAGAGTCGCGTACAGCGCTCTCGCATACCGCTCGCGCCGCTCATCGTTGCTCACGGGGTCTCCTGGGTGGTTCGGCGGGAGGTGATCCTCCCAGTAGACGAGCGCCTGTCGGGGGAGGTCAAACGCGCCGGGCACGGCCGTGAAGCCGCGGGCCGGTGTCAGTCGGTGAACAACTGGGCGGCCTTCGAGACCAGTTCGTAGAGGCCGTACGCGAACGGCAGGCCCACCCACAGCCAGACGAGGACTGCGAGCCAGGTGCGGCGGGGCGCCACCGGCTCAGACGAGGCGCTGCTGGGAGCCATCGGGAGCCTCCGTTCCGTTCGTGGGTCCTGCGGTCGTGGCCGGCTCGTGGCCGCCTTCCGTGGCCGGCTCGTGGAAGCGCGGATGCACGGGCCGGATGCACTCGTTGGCGACGAAACCCACGACGAGCAGGCCCATCATGATGTAGAGGGAGAGGCTGTAGAGCCCGGGCCCGCTGCGCCCGGCCGCCTCCTGGCTGTCGGCGACCCGGTTGACGATGAGCGGGCCGAGCACGCCCGCGGTGGACCAGGCGGTGAGGAGGCGGCCGTGGATGGCGCCGACCTGGTAGGTGCCGAAGAGGTCCTTCAGGTAGGCGGGCGCGGTGGAGAACCCGCCGCCGTAGAAGGAGAGGATCGCCAGCGCGCAGAGGACGAAGACCGGCTTCGAGGAGCCCCCGGTGGTGGCGATGAGCAGGTAGAGCAGTGCGCCGACACCGAGGTAGACGCGGTACATGTTCTTCCGCCCGATGGCGTCGGAGGTGGCCGACCACACCAGGCGTCCGCCCATGTTGGTGAGCGAGAGCAGCGCGACGAACCCGGCGGCCGCGGAGACGGAGACCGGCGTACTGGTGTCCGCGAAGAAGTCCCTGATCATCGGGGCGGCCTTCTCCAGGATGCCGATGCCCGCCGTCACGTTCATGCACAGGACGACCCACAGACACCAAAACTGCGGGGTGCGCAGGGCGTTGCGGGCCGACACCTGGGCGGTGGAGATCATCGCGCGCCGCTCGGTCGGCGGCGTCCAGCCCGGCGGACGCCAGCCCTTGGCGGGGACCCGCACGAGGAGGACGCCGAGCGCCATGAAGGCCGCGTAGGCGAGCCCGTGCACCAGGAAGGCGGTGGCGATCCCGCCGCTGTCCGACCCGAAGCTCTCCAGCATCTGCGAGGACCAGGGCGAGGCGATGAGCGCGCCGCCGCCGAAGCCCATGATGGCGATGCCGGTCGCCAGGCCCGGGCGGTCGGGGAACCACTTGATCAGCGTCGAGACGGGCGAGATGTAGCCGATGCCGAGGCCGATGCCGCCGACGAAGCCGTAGCCGAGGACGATCAGCCAGAACTGCTCCGTCGCGGCGCCGAGCGCGGAGAGGAGGAACCCGCTGGCGAAGCAGAGCAGTGACACGGCCATCGCCCAGCGTGGGCCCTTGCGTTCGACGAGGGTGCCGCCGAACGCGGCCGAGAGGCCGAGCATCACGATGGCGAGCTGGAAGGGGAGCGCGCTCGCCGTCCCGGAGAGGCCGAGGGCCTTCTCCAGCGGCGGCTTGAAGACACTCCACGCGTACGCCTGGCCGATGGACAGGTGGACGGAGAGCGCGGCGGGCGGAACCAGCCAGCGGCTCCAGCCGGCCGGTGCGACCGTACGGGAGCGGCTGAGCAGTCCCCCGTTCGGAACCTGTGGGGACGTCATGGGGCGGCACTCTAAGTAGTTGAGACGTGAATGACCAGGGGGTCGGCCCCCATGGAGGCAAGCCGGGCCTGACCGGAGGCGTCGGCAGGAGGCGGCGCCTCTCCGACTCAGGTCACTGGGCCACCTCGATGCCGTAGTCCTGGACCAGTTCTTCCAGCCCGCCCTCGTATCCCTTGCCCCCGATGACGAACCCCCAGTCGCCGTTGGCGCGGCGGCGGAAGGAGCCGAGCACCAGCGCCGTTTCGGCGGAACGGCCGTCGGAGACCTCCAGTCGGTCGAGTTCGCCGCCCTCGGCGTCCAGCAGGCGGATGCCCGCCTCGGTGAAGCCGGACAGGTCGGCCGCCGGATTGGCCACCGGATCGACCGCGGCGACGATCACGAGCCGATCCGCCCTGCGCGGCAGCGCGTCGAAGGACACCCGAAGCGCGGCCTTGTCCGGAGGAACGGCCGGGAGCGCGCACACGGCGCCGCCCGGCGTCTGGTGGTTGTTGAAGAAGACGAAGTGATCGTCGTCCAGGACCTGGTCGCCGTGGCACACGAGCGCGCACACGTCCAGGGCGACACCGCCCGACCAGTACATGCCCAGCATGTTGTGCTCGGTACGGTCGGTGCCGTCACCGCGCTCGTCTTGCGGTTCCGCGGTGCCCCCGGTCGCGTCGTCGGCGGCGGGCACCGCCGCCGTACGCCCGCCGCCACCGAGGCGCCCGCGCAGACCGTGCCGGTGCAGCAGGTCGACCAGCTCGGCACCGGACACCAGCTCCAGGGGCTTGCCGTTGGCGAAGGTGTGCGAGCCGGGCCCGAACCGGGAGGTGGTGACCAGCACGCCCTTGTTGGCTCCGGCGTCCTGCACGGTGCCGTACAGGTCGCGCACGGCGGTCGGCGGCACGGTGTTGCGGTAGCGCTTGACCTGCACGACGATCGTGCCGCCGCGGATCGGCGCCGGATCGAGCGCGTCGACGTCCACACCCCCGTCGTTGGACCGCTGCGTCGTCACGGCCTGCATCCCCATGGCACGGAACAGGTCCGCGACCAGCGACTCGAACGCGAGGGGGTCCATCGTGTACAGGTCGGGCTCCTCGCCGCCCCCGTGAGTGACGACGCCGTCGCCGACGTCCTCGGGAACCCGGCCAGGACGTATCGCACCGAGCTGGTCGGGACGCGCCGACAGATGGCCCCGCAACTCGTCCACCAGGCAGTCGACGGCGCTCACCTGCTCCAGATGCAGCCGGTCGAAGGACGCCCGCGACGCCATGACCGTGGCCAGGAAAATCTGCGCCCGCCTGCCCGTCGCCGGCTCGTGGTCGTCCACGAAGCCGTTCAACGCGACGGACTCCAGTACGCCGCACTCGTCCGCCGCGAAGAGGTCGTGCAGCGCCAGGAGGACGCACTGGGCGAGCACGTCCCGGTACAGCGCGCGGCGCTGGGTCACCGGTCGGGCCGTCTCCTTGTCCCGGTCGGCGGTCGGCATGTACCGCACCGACTTCGCCTCGGGGACGACGTCGAACCGGGGCAGCTCCCAGTTGAGCACCAACTGCCGCGCCCCGGAGTCGTACGCGGCCGTCACCTGCCGTGGCAGATCCTCCGGCCAGCCCGTGGACGCGTACAGCGCCGCGGAGAAGTACTCCACCACGGTGTCGGCGTCACCGCCGCGCAGCGCCTCCGCCATCTCGGCGACGCCCGCGTTGTGCCGGCGCACCTCAGCGAGCTGCGCCTGGGCCCACTGGTCGTACTGCTGCCGGTACTCCGCCAACTGCTGCTGACGCCGGTGCTCCGCGGCCTGCGCGGCGTGCCAGTCCCGCTCGAACCGGGCGCGCGCCTCCGCCTGCGCCTGAGCTCGCCGACCGGCCGTCCACCCTCCCTGCGCCTGGTACTGGTGGGGCTCCGGCATCCGGAGCGGCTCCGCCAGCCTGCCGGGTGCGAAGGCCTCGACGGTCTCGGCGCGGGTGAGGTCACCCGCACGGAATGCGGGAGCCCGGCACCCCGCCGCCAACATGCCCTGCAGGGCGGCGACCCGCGCGTCCAGCTCCTCGGTCCGCCGCCTCGCGTCCGCTTCCCGCTGCTGCCGGTACGCCGCTCGCTGCTCCCGATAACTGCGCGCCAACTCCTGTTGGTAGGCCCGCTGCCGCCGCTCCTGCTCACGCTCGAACCTGGCTTGCGCCTCCGCTCGACGTTGCTGCTGACGCTGCGCCTCAGCCCAGATCCCGACCAACCCGTTGGAGCGACGGCTCATGCCCGACAGGCCCTCCCCCGCCAGAACCGGCGCACCCTCGCGCACCAGCTCCGGCCCCATAACCAGCAGTGACGAAGAGACTTTAATCGGAAATCACCGGACAGCGCATCCCACTCGGTGCCCCCACCAACGACCCTGCCCGCCGGAGGGGCAAGGGCGCCTCGCCCCTCCGGCGTCGCGCTCTCCCGGGCCCGCAGCGAGGCTGCCGACGCTCCGCGCTCCGTCCTGCTGCCCCCGGGGAGGGCCGGGCGGCAGCAGGACGGAGTGTCACGGCGCGGGGGGCGGCGC
>NZ_JASKYT010000328.1:0-8343 GCF_041028275.1 Streptomyces sp. PU-14G | reverse complement strand
GGCGGACCCCCGGTGCCCGGAAACCTTCCGCACATGTCCGAAGATTTACAGCTATGCACATCCGCACCCCTGAACAGTTCCCGTACCGCGTCGTCCGTGAGGACCTGTGGATCCCCACGCCGACCGGCGAACACCTGTACGCGCGCGTGTGGCGGCCCGTCACCGAGCAGCCCGTCCCCGTACTCCTGGAGTACCTCCCCTACCGGCTGAGCGACTGGACGGCCCCGCGCGACGCCCAGCGCCACCCCTGGTACGCGGGGCACGGTTACGCCTCCGTCCGCGTCGACGTGCACGGCCACGGCAACGCCCAGGGCCTGCCCGGCGACGAGTACGACGAGCGCGAGCTCGCCGACGGCGAGGCCGTCATCGCCTGGCTGGCCGCCCAGCCGTGGTCCAGCGGCAAGGTCGGCATGTTCGGCATCTCCTGGGGCGGCTTCAACAGCCTCCAGCTGGCCGCACGCGCCCCCGAAGCCCTCAAGGCGATCGTCACCGTCTGCTCCACGGACGACCGCTACGACAACGACGTGCACTACATGGGCGGCTCCGTCCTCGCCGTGGACATGCACGCCTGGGCCTCCACCATGCTCGCCTTCGCCTCACGGCCCCCGGACCCCGCGCAGGTGGGCGACGCCTGGCGGGACATGTGGCTGCGCCGCCTGGAGGCTCTCGACCCGTTCATCCACACCTGGCTGGACCACCAGACCCGCGACGACTACTGGCGGCACGGCAGCGCCTGCGAGGACTACGCCGCCATCGACGCGGCCGTCCTCGCGGTCGGCGGCTGGCACGACCCCTACCGCGACACCGTGCTGCGGCTGGTCGAACACCTGCCCGACGAGAGTGGCGCTCCGGTACGCGGCCTGATCGGCCCCTGGTCGCACCAGTACCCGGACCGCGGCCTGCCCCCGGGACCCGCCATCGGCTTCCTCCAGGAGACGCTGCGCTGGTGGGACCAGTGGCTCAAGGGCGAGGACACCGGCGTCATGGACGAGCCGCTGCTGCGCTCGTGGATCAGCGAGTCGCACCCGCCCGCGACGGTCTACCGACAGCTGGAAGGGCGCTGGGTCGGCGATCCGGAATGGCCCTCCCCCGCCGTCACCATGACGCCGTACGAGCTGCCGGGCAGCGGCCCCTTCGTAGTGCGCTCACCCCAGCACACCGGGGTGGACGCGGGGCGCTTCTTCCCGTTCGGGAACGAGGCCGACCTGCCGCCCGACCAGCGCGAGGAGGACGGGCGGTCCGTCTGCTTCGACTCCGCGGTGCTGGACGGCCGCGTGGAGGTGCTGGGACGGCCGCGGGTGCGGCTGCGCCTCACCAGCCAGGTCCCCCGCGGCCAGGTCATCGCGCGCGTGTGCGACGTGGCACCCGACGGCTCGTCCACCCTGGTGACCCGAGGCGTGCTCAACCTCTCGGCCCGGCACGGACGCGACCGCGTGGTGGAGTGGGAGCCCGGCGCGACGGAGGACGTGCGCTTCGAACTCAACGGCATCGGCCACGTGTTCCCCGCCGGGCACCGCATCAGGATCGCGCTCTCCTCCGCCTACTGGCCCTGGATCTGGCCCCAGCCAGGGAGCGAGGCCGGCTGGGTGCTCGACCCCTCCCGAAGCACCCTGGAACTGCCCGTGCGGAACCCGGCGGCCGACGAGGGCGCCCCCGCGATCCGGTTCGAGGAACCCGAACAGGCCGAACCCCTGGGCGTGCGCTACCCGGACGCCGAGAGCGGCCAACAGCGGCCCGAACGGCGCGTCGTACGCGACGTCGCCGCCGGCCGGTGGCGGCTGGAGGTCGACCCCCGCTACGGCGGCACCCGTATCTACCCGGACGGGCTGGAGTTCACCGAGAACGCCCTGGAGACCTACGTCATCGACGAAGGCGACCCGCTCAGCGCCCGCGCCGTCTCCGAGTGGGAGGTCGGGCTGCGCCGCCCGGAACTGGACTGGCACGCGCATCTGCGCACGCGCTCCGAACTCCGCGCCGATGAGACCGACTTCATCGCCGTGAACGAGGTCACCTGCTGGGAGGGGGAGACCGAGGTGTTCTCCCGGACATGGGAGCGGCGGATCAGGCGCACCGCCGGCTGACCCCGGCGATCCGCTACCGGTCCGCTACCGGCCCCGGCCGGTCCGCTGCCGGTCCGCTGCCGGCAGCGGGCCGGCCGGGGCCGGCGTCGGGCACGGAGGCGGATGCCGGGTGCATCGCCCTCGTCCGGCGGTTGGGCTCTGGGCACGGGCCCGGTTCGCCGCCGCGCGGGTGAGATCGCCCCGCTGGGCGCGGACGGCCAGCGGGTCGGCCGGCAACGAGCCGTAACCGGTGGCGGCCCACAGGCTCCGCTCCGGCGGGATCCCGCCCGACGGCAGCGGTCAGCCGGAGACGTCGGACACGTGGAAGCGCTCCCTGACGTGCTGGACGAGGCGTCGGTCCTCACTCGTGGCGGCACGGCCGAGAGGGCCCGGCGACTCGCGGTACGGCACCGGGACGCCGTCGGTCCCCGGCAGCAGCAGGCCGCGCGCCCGCTCGGACCCGGTGGCCGCCGCGCGGCAGGCCGCACACCCGGCCGCGCGTTCGGCCGAGCGCCCGGCCGCGCGTGGGGCAGGCTCGTGGGTACCGTGCAGCGGGTTGACGGAGCACAACCGGCGCCGCGCCGCCTCCCGGCCGCTCGTACCGAGTGCCGCGCGGCCCGCTCGGACCAGCACGAGCGCCGCCGCGAGGTCGCCCATGTCCGCGTCCGCGTCGATCCGTCCGTCGCACTGGCGGTCGAGCAGGAGCACCGCGGCGTCCAGGCAGGCCCACACGTGCCCCCTGACGGCCTTGTCGAGTCGCGCTTCGGCGGCGGCGAACGCGGCGGCGAGTTCTTCGAGTTCCCGCCCCGCGGCCCGGCGGAGCCGGCGGCGGCGCGGACGGGCGGGCGCGTGTCGCCCTCCCGCTTCGGGGACGGCCCGGGCGGCCGGGACCCACAAAAGCGCGCCGGTGAGACGTCCGCCCTCGCGTCTCCGCCGGCGGGCGGCGAGCGTGCCCCAGCCGGCCAGTACCAGCCCGGCCGCGCCGCCGGCCGCGGGACGGTAGGCGCCGGAGTCGACCGGCTGAAGAGACGTGTCCTCGGGCCTGTCCACCCGCCCGGCGTCCTCGGGACTGCCCTGCGGGCCCTGGGGTACGTCCTCGACGTGCCGGGCCAGCACGGTGATCCGGCGTCCCAGCGCCGGTTCTTCGTCGCTGTCCTCGGGTCCGTAGCGGATCCAGTCTCCGTAGTCGTCCAGTTCCTCGGCGGCGAGCTTCACACCGTAGTTGGCGACGGTGACCTCGAACCCGTCGAACCCGTCGCCTCCCGCGAGGAGGTAGAGACCGTCCTCGCCGAGAGTCGCGTGCAGCCGGTGCAGGAAGAGGTCCGCGTCACCGCCCGACTCGTCCTCGTCCGCCAGCGCCGGAAGAACGACCAGCCGGGCGGGCACCTCCAGCGCGGACAGCCGCTCCCGAACGGCGGACAGTTGGCTGCCGTCGAGCGCCGCAGGCGACTCGGGGTCCTGGTAGACCGGTGCCCGGCGCAGCCCCTCCGCGACCCGGTCCGCACGCAGTTGCAGATCGTGCGCGGTCGGCCGGGCCGACGGAACGGCCTTCTCCCCCTGCGCGGTGGCCACCGCTGCGGAGTGCACGAGCACGGCGGCGCCGATCGCGCACACGAGCGGCACCCCATAGCCCAGAATGCCGCGCCCGTGACCGCGGTGGCGCCGGTAGACCGTGCAGCCGACGGCGAGGACGAGGAGCGGCACCCCGCCCGCCAGGGCACCCGCCACACCTGAGCGGACGGCCCGGGCCTCGCGCGTGGCGTAGAGCGGCTCGGGACGTTTCTCGTCGACGAGGCGTTCCTCCTCCGCCTCCGACGCGCGCGCGGCGGCCTGTGCCCCGCTCTGCCCCACGATGTCCACGAACCGGGTGAAGACATCCAGCGCCGTCGCGTCCGAGGGCATCTCCCACCCCGCCGCCCGCGCCGCGTCCTCGGCCGGGGCGGACACCCCGTGGGCTACGGCCTCCACCTGGTCGCCGGACGTGCCGTCCACCATGACGTAGAGACCCCTGCGGCCCAACTCCCGGTGCACGGCGCCAAGAAGCTCGCGCGCGTCGAGAGCGGTGTGGAACGGGACCACGAGGACGTAGGTCGGAACGCCGGTGCGCGCGGCCTGCGCGGCGAAGCGGGGCGCGGCCGAGCGGGGCTGGGCGAACGGGATCTGGTCCGAGACGTACACCGGGCCCGCACGCAGCCGCCGCGCGAACCATGCGGCCTGCCGCGCCGGCCCGTCGGCCTCCTGACCCGTCAGCGCCTCGGTGGATGCGGCGGCTGCCGCGGTCGCGGCGGCCTGCCCGGGGCCGAGCACCACGCCCAGCGACAGGACGGCGGCGACCAGGACGACGCGTCGCACGGCAGCCCTCCCCCCCCCTCACACCTTCGCGAGCATCCTAGGACTCGGACTGGGACTCGGGCCTCGGGCCTCGCCGGGCACGGGGCAGGGACAGGGCCGACAAGCTCGCGCACCGGTGTTCCCGCGTCACGCTCCCTCATAGTGTGACCTCCATGAGTGACACTCTCTTCGGCCCGGACAACCTTCCGTACGGCCTCTTCAGCACACCGGACGCGCCAGGCCACCGCCGACTCGGCGTCCGGTTCGGCGACGACGTGCTCGACCTGGGCGCGGTCGCCGCCGCGTTCGGCTCCGCCCACACCGAGGTGCTGCGAGCGCCGTCGCTCAACGCGCTGATGGCCGCGGGACGCCCCGTCTGGCAGGCCGTACGCGCCGAGGTGCGCGCCTGGCTGACCGACGAGACGCACCGCGAGACGGCCGCGCGCCACCTGCTGCCCCTCGACGGGGTGCGCCTCCACCTGCCGTTCGAGGTCGCCGACTACGTCGACTTCTACGCCAGCGAACACCACGCCACCAACGTCGGCCGCATCTTCCGCCCCGACGGCGACGCGCTCACCCCCAACTGGAAGCACCTGCCCATCGGCTACCACGGGCGGGCCGGCACCGTCGTCGTCTCCGGCACGCCCGTCACCCGCCCGCGAGGACAGCGCAAGCCCCCGAACGAGCCGGTCCCGGCCTTCGGCCCCTCGCAGCGGCTGGACATCGAAGCGGAGGTCGGGTTCGTCGTCGGCACCCCCAGCGCGCTGGGCACCCCCGTCGAACTGGCCGACTTCCGCGAGCACGTGTTCGGCGTGACACTGCTCAACGACTGGTCGGCCAGGGACATCCAGGCCTGGGAATACGTCCCGCTGGGTCCCTTCCTCGGCAAGTCCTTCGCCACCACGATCTCCCCCTGGATCACCCCCCTCGACGCCCTTGACGCCGCGCGCGTGGCCCCGCCCCCACGCGACTTCCCCCTCCTGCCCTACCTGGACGACTCCGCCGACGGCATCGAACCCGGCGGCTACGACCTGCGCATGACCGTGCGGCTGAACGGCCACACCCTCGCCGAACCGCCCTTCTCCACCATGTACTGGACAGCCGCCCAGCAGCTCGCCCACATGACGGTCAACGGCGCCTCACTGCGCACCGGCGACCTGTACGCCTCCGGCACCGTCAGCGGAGCCGAACCCGCCCAGCGCGGCTCGCTCCTGGAGCTGACCTGGGGCGGACGCGAACCCCTGGAACTCCCCGACGGCAAGCGCACGTTCCTGGAGGACGGCGACGAGGTGACCCTCACCGCGTGGGCACCCGGACCGGACGGAACCCGCATCGGCCTGGGCGACGTGACGGGCCGGGTGACACCCGCCGAGTGACGCCCACCGCATGGCGGTCGCCGGGTGCCCCCCCGGCCGGTGGTGGCCGTCGGCGACGGCCACCACCGTGCGTCACGGCTACGGCGAAGCCTCGGTCCCCGCCCACAAGGACTCGGGGTCGGTTCCCTCCCACGGGGACTCGGGGTCCGCTTCCGCCCCCGGGTCGGTTCCGGGCCACGGTGACCCAGGGTCGGCTTCCCCCGGTTCGTCCGGCGCGGTCCCGGAGTCGGCAAGGGCGGTCCCGGAGTCGGCAAGGGCCCCGGCCACCGGCTCCGCGCCGTCGCCCACCGGCCCCTCCGGTGCCTCCGGTCCCGCGGAGTCCCCTTCCACCGCCGCGGAGGCCTCCACCGCCGCGGAGGCCTCCCCCGCCGCTGCCAGCGCGGCCAGCAGGCTCTCGCCGTATGTGGCGAGCTTCTTCTCGCCCACCCCGGCCACACCGCCCAGCTCGCCCAGCGAGCCGGGACGCTGCACGGCGATCTCCCGCAGCGTGGCGTCGTGGAAGACGATGTAGGGCGGCACACCCTGCTCCCGCGCCTGCTCGGTGCGCCAGGCACGCAGCGCCTCGAAGAGCGGCTGGGCCTCCTCGGGGAGGTCGGCAGGGGCCTGGCGCTTCGCACCGCCGCCCCGGGGACCCGCGCCCGCCCCCGACCGGGAGCCCGACGCCCGGTCCGGCACCGGATCCTTGCGCAGCCGCACCTCCCGCTCTCCGCGCAGCACCGTCGCACTCGCGTCGGTCAGCACCAGCGTGCCGTGCTCCCCCTCGATCTCCAGCAGCCCATGGGCGATCAGCTGGCGGACGACGCCCCGCCACTCGCCCTCCCCCAGCTCCGCGCCGACTCCGAACACGGACAGCGCGTCGTGATCGAACTGGATGACCTTGGCCGTCTTACGGCCCAGCAGGATGTCGACGATCTGGCCCGTGCCGAACTTCTGCCCCCGCTCCCGCTTGAGCCGCACCACGGTGGACAGCGCCTTCTGGGCCGGAACCGTGCCGTCCCACGACTCGGGCGGCGTCAGACACGTGTCGCAGTTGCCGCAGGCCACCTCCGCCGCGCCCGCCGCCGGCTCCTGACCGAAATAGGCCAGCAGCTGGGCCCGCCGGCAGCGGACCGTCTCGCACAGGGACAGCATCGCGTCCAGATGACTGCGCGCCCGCCGCTGGAAGGCCACGTCGCCCTCGCCGTTCTCGATGAGCTTGCGCTGCTGCACGACGTCCTGGAGGCCGTAGGCGAGCCAGGCCGTCGACGGCTCCCCGTCGCGCCCCGCGCGGCCCGTCTCCTGGTAATAGCCCTCCACAGACTTCGGCAGATCGAGGTGGGCGACGAAGCGCACGTCCGGCTTGTCGATACCCATGCCGAAAGCGATGGTCGCGACCACGACCAGGCCGTCCTCCCGCAGGAACCGCGCCTGATGCGCGGCGCGCGTGCCCGCGTCCAGCCCCGCGTGGTACGGCACGGCCTCCACGCCACTGCGGCACAGGAACTCGGCGGTGCGCTCGACCGAGTTGCGGGAGAGGCAGTAGACGATGCCCGCGTCGCCCGCGTGCTCCTCCTTGAGGAACCGCAACAGCTGCTTCTTCGGATCCCGCTTGGGGACGATGCGGTACTGGATGTTGGGGCGGTCGAAGCTCGCGACGAAATCCCTCGCCTGCTCCAGCCCCAGCCGCTGGACGATCTCCTGGTGGGTGGCGCGGGTCGCGGTGGCCGTCAGCGCGACGCGAGGCACGTCGGGCCAGCGCTCGCCGAGCATGGAGAGCGAGAGGTAGTCGGGGCGGAAATCGTGACCCCACTGAGCGACACAGTGCGCTTCGTCGATCGCGAAGAGCGACACCTTGCCGCGCTCCAGCAACGCCGTCGTCGCCTCCAGCCGCAGCCGCTCCGGCGCCAGGTAGAGCAGATCGAGCTCACCCGCCAGGAACTCGGCCTCCACCACGCGCCGCTCCTCGAAATCGAGCGTGGAGTTGATGAACCCCGCGCGCACGCCCAGCGCGCGCAACGCGTCCACCTGGTCCTGCATCAGCGCGATCAGGGGCGAGATCACGACACCCGTGCCCGGTCTCACCAGCGCCGGGATCTGATAGCACAGCGACTTGCCGCCGCCGGTCGGCATCAGCACGACCGCGTCGCCACCGTCCGTGACGTGCTCGATCACGGCTTCCTGCCGGCCGCGGAAGGCGTCGTACCCGAAAACCTTACGCAGCACGCGCAGCGCAGCCGTCTCGGACGCCCCGCCAGAACCCTCGGCACTCTCCTGAAGCATGCCCGCCACGATAGGCGGGGCCGGTGACATGTGCGGCCCCGCCTGTGGATAAGTCCCCCACCGGCGGCACCCCACCACGACCGCGCGCCCCATGCCTGCGCCCGCCGGGCCCTCGCCGCCGTTGCGGCGAGGGCAGCAGGGAGGGCCGCTTGGCACTCAGCGCCAAGGTGGGGGCGGTATGGATGGATTCTGGGCGGTTTGGGGGCCCCCCCCCCCCCCCCCCCCCCCCCCCCCCCCCCCCCCCCCCCCCCCCCCCCCCCCCCCCCCCCCCCCCCCCCCCCCCCCGTGACATGTGCGGCCCCCCCTGTGGATAAGTC
>NZ_JASKYT010000327.1:0-7109 GCF_041028275.1 Streptomyces sp. PU-14G | reverse complement strand
GGTTCCGGTTGGGTACGGTGTTTATGCCCGGTTCCGTGCGGAGTTGGCCGTGGGGGCGGTTGCGCGACAGGGGCGGGGTGGCGAGGTCGATCCGGCCCTCGGGAATACCGTCGCTATTCGAACGCATTTCGAACTCAGCACCTACTACCCGTCCGTAGTCCGCCGAAAGACGGCTGATTGCCCTTTTCCCGAGCGGCTGAAACACCCCGAAGATTGTCGCCGTCGCGTACCGCCGGGTACAGTCGCCGCACTGCTCCGCCCCTGTCGCCGAGGCGAAAGAGAAGTTGGTGGTGAACGACCGTCATCCGTCGGGAGTCCCGAATCCCGACGACGACTCCGGTGCCGGCTTCTCGTACGAGCCCTATGGCGGGGACTACGGACAGTCGGCGTACGGCGCGTACGGTGAAGCCGCCTACTCGACGGACCCGCACGGTGGGTACCCCGTCGGCGCCTACGACTCCGCCGCAAGCTCTGCTGTCGACGCTTACGGCTCCCCTACGGGCCCTTACGCCTCCTACGGCGACGACGACCCGCTCTTCGGTGCCCTTCCGGGAGCCGAAGCGCATGCGGGTACCGCCGCCCAGTCCGGGACCGGCAGCTTTCCAGGCGCCTCCTGGGACAACACCGCGACCGGCTACACCTCCTGGGACGGCTCCGGCTCCGGCTCGTGGGACGCCGGCTACGGCACTCAGGCCACAGGAGCCCCCAGCATCCCGGCCCAGCCGGGACCCGGGCAAACGCATTACGGCTACCCGACGCCGGACGACGGGACGGGCCAGTGGACGTTCGGCGTGCAGGAAGCCGGGCCGGAGACCGCTGCCTGGGACTCGGCGTCCTGGAACGGCGGTTGGGACGCGCACGGTGACGGCCCGGCCGGCGACGCGACGGCCGGGGCGGGGACAGCCGGCTGGTACACGTCCGAGTGGGACACGTCCGGCTGGGACAACGCCGGTTGGCACGCGGGATCCTGGGAGACGGACGGCCGGGGGGTCGCGTACGGCTACGAGTCCCCCGTGGGCCATGAGCACGGCACCGCGTACCCAGGTGTCCAGCCCGACGGCTTCCCCACACACGAAGGCCTCGGAGATCACGCAGGTCACGTCGGCCACGCGGGCCACGTCGGCCACGCGGGCGACGGGAGTTATGACGGTCACGACGGGCTCCAGGCGTACGGCGGCTATGACGTCGACGGCATGAGCCACGCCCCGGGCCACGATCAGCACTTCCCGCAGGACCCGCCGCCTCAGTCCCCGCAGCAGGACTCCACCGCGCAGCATGACTCCACCGCGCAGTGGGACTTCTCCGACCTGTCGGAACACCAGCTGGCTTACGACGAGGCCGCCCCCGCACCGGACCCGTCGTCCGCACCTGCCGCGGCCCGCGTGGCGGACGAGGACACCATGGAGAGCGAGCTCCTCGACGAGCACGACGCGTCGGACTCCTCGGCTCCCGTGGCTCTCGGCACGGTCGGAAACGGCCCGTCCGCGCGTGGGCGCCGGCGCTCGCCCAAGCCCCGCCCCCGCCGTCGCGCATTGATGACCGTCGCGGTGCCGTCGGTGGCCGTCATGGGTGTGGCGGGCGCCGCTGCGGCCAGCGTGATGGGCAGCGACGACAGCGACAAGGACAGCGGCACCACCACCGTGGCGGCACCGGACGCCGCGCCGGTGAAGCCGTCGAGTGCCAACAGCAAGCTCGACACCCAGCTCGCGGGGCTCTCCGCCGACGCCGACGACTTCGCCGACCGGGCCAGCCGCACGCAGGAGCGCATCGACCTCAAGCAGCGCCAGGAGGCCGAGAAGGAGCGCAAGGCCAAGGAGGCGGCGCGCAAGGAAGCGATGCGCCCCAAGTTCGTCCTTCCGGTCAAGAACCACACGCTCAGCGCCCGCTACGGTCAGGCCGGGGTCAACTGGATGTCGGTGCACACCGGTATCGACTTCCCCGTCAGCTACGGCACCCCCGTGATGGCGGCCACCGATGGCACCGTCTCGACGAAGTACGACGTGTCGTACGGAAACATGGCCATCGTGACGGCCAAGGACGGCACGCAGACCTGGTACTGCCACCTGAGCAGCAACAAGATCCGGTCGGGGCAGGTGAAGGCGGGCGACGTCATCGCCTACTCGGGCAGCTCGGGCAACTCCACGGGCCCGCACCTCCACTTCGAGGTGCGCCCGGGCGGCGGCTCGGCCGTGGACCCGATCCCGTGGCTCCAGGACAAGGGCCTCAACATCAGCTAGCGGCACCCCCGGGCCCGCACTAGCGGAACCCCGGGCCCGCACCCGCCCAGGCCCGCCCGGGTGCGCACGGACGCAGCCTGTCGGTCGCGGCCCGCTCGCGTCGGTTCAGCTACGGCTGAAGACGTCGATGTAGCCGCCCCACTCGGGGCCGTCCCAGCTGATGTTCAGCTTCGACCCGTCCGGCTTGATCTCGACGGTGCCCTTCTGCCGGCCGTCGAGGGGCTTGGCGCAGTGCAGTTCGATGCGTGGCTTCTCGCTTCGCGGGCCGTCGATGTCGCCGGGGCAGGTCTGCTTGCCGGTCGCCTCGACCTTCGTACCGTCGATCTTCAGGGTTTCGAGGGGGCTGTCCTTGTTGCCCACCCGCCAGGTGCCGTCCAGCCCTGCGGGCGCCGGCTTACTCGGGGACTTCTCCTGTCCGGAACCTCCCCCGGACTCGCCACCCGCGCTCTTCCCGGCTCCCTCCTTGCCAGCATCCGTTTTTCCGGATTCCGCCTTGCCGGAGTCCTCGCCACCGGCGGACCCGGTGGACCCGGCGGACCCGGCGGACCCCCCGCAGCCCGCCAGCAGCCCGGCGGCCAGCACCAGTGCGGCGGGGCCCCACTTCTTACGCATGACAAGGTCTCCTCTCGCGCTGCCGGGGTGCGACTGCCTCTTCGTTCGGCACACTCGTCCGGTTCCACCCGGCCCCGCTAATGCATGTTTTAAAGCATTAGCGGCCGGAGGAGACTAGCATGCGGCCCTGGTAAGGGCTGACGGACGGGGAAGAACAGTGGTGGGCGCCGGGCGGTGGCGGTCGCGGGGGATGGCATGACACAGCAGCAGGCTCACGGATCGGTACGGCCAGGCGGCAGGACGGCCCGCACCCGGGCTGCGGTACTCGACGCGGCGCTGGGTGAGTTGGGGGCCGGGCAGTACGCCGAACTGACCGTCGAAGGCCTGGCTGCCCGGTCCGGGGTGCACGCCTCGACGATCCGCCGACGCTGGGGCTCGGTGCACGGGGTGGTCCTCGACCTGTTCGACCACGTCGCCGGAGAGATCCGCATTCCCGACACCGGCAACCTGCGCGAGGACCTGCGGCTCCTGGCCGAGGGCATCTGGACCCTGTACACGTCCGCGCAGCACCGCAACACCCTGTTCCGCATGGTCGCGGCGGCCACCGCGCATCCCGAGGGCGAGCGGACGGTGAGGGACTTCTTCGCCGCGCGCACCCGCCAGGTGTCCGGCATGGTCCGGCATGCCGCCGCCCGCGGAGAGATCCCCCAGGACACCGACGTGCTCGCCGTCATCGAGGCGGTGAGCGCGCCGATCTACTACCGGCTTCTGGTCAGCCGCCAGCCGCTGGACTCCGGGGTGGCGCGGCGGACGGCGGACGCGGCCTACCACGCGGCACGCGCCGGCGTCTTCGCCTTCGCCTGAGCGCTGCGTCAGACGCCCGCGGCTACAGCTTCTCCACCGGTGCGTACCGCAGCAGCAGCCGCTTGGGCTTCTCGCCGCCGAAGTCGATGGTGGCCTCGGCGTTGTCGCCACTGCCCTTGACGGCCTGGACGGTTCCCAGGCCGAAGCTGTCGTGGGTGACGCGGTCCCCGACCTGGAGGGAGACCACCGGCCGGTCCGTCGTCCGCCGCGTGGCGAAACCGGAGGGGCCCCCGCGTCGGGACGAGGCGCCCGCGGACGAGGAGAGGGAGGCGGCGATGCTCGACGGAGCCTGGGCGGGACCGCTTCCCGCGCCCGTCCGCTTCCAGTCGAGATACTCCCCCGGGATCTCCTCCAGGAAGCGGGAGGGCGGGTTGTAGGAGGGCTGGCCCCAGGCGCTGCGCATGGCCGCACGGGTGAGGTACAGCCGTTCCTGGGCGCGCGTGATGCCGACGTAGGCGAGCCTGCGTTCCTCTTCGAGCTCCTTGGCCTGGCCCAGGGCGCGCATGTGCGGGAAGACGCCGTCCTCCATGCCGGTCAGGAAGACGACGGGGAACTCCAGCCCCTTCGCGGTGTGCAGGGTCATGAGCGTGACGACGCCCTCCTCGTCGCCCTCCTCCGGGATCTGGTCGGAGTCGGCGACGAGTGCGACCCGTTCGAGGAAGTCGGCGAGGGTGCCGGCGGGCTCCTCCTCGCCGCGCTCCTGCTCGAACTCCAGGGCGACGGCGGCGAGCTCCTGGAGGTTCTCGATCCGGGTCTCGTCCTGGGGGTCGGTGGAGGACTGGAGCTCGGCGAGATATCCCGTCTGTTCCAGCACCGCCTCCAGCACCGTGGCAGGCCCGGCTCCGGACTCCACGACGGTGCGCAGCTCCTCCATGAGGACGTTGAAGCGCTTGACGGCGTTGGCGGAGCGGGCCGCCATGCCGTACGCCTCGTCGACGCGGACGAGCGCCTGCGGGAAGGTGATCTTCTCGCGGAGGGCCAGCGCCTCGATCATGGCCTCGGCGCGCTCGCCGATGCCGCGCTTGGGGACGTTGAGGATGCGGCGCAGCGGCACCGCGTCCTCCGGGTTGGCCAGCACCCGCAGGTAGGCCAGTATGTCGCGGACCTCGCGGCGCTCGTAGAAGCGCACGCCGCCGACGACCTTGTAGGGCAGGCCGACGCGGATGAAGATCTCTTCGAAGACACGGGACTGGGCGTTGGTGCGGTAGAAGACGGCGATGTCACCGGCGCGGACCTTCTCCCCGCCCGGCTTCCCTTCCGCGGCCTCCCCGCCCGCCTCCCCGTCCGCGAGGCGGTCGATCTCCTCGGCGACGAACTGGGCCTCGTCGTGCTCGGTGTCGGCGACGTATCCGGTGATCCGGGGGCCCGTACCCGCCCTCGTCCACAGGTTCTTGGGGCGGCGGTCGGCGTTGCGCTCGATGACGGCGTTCGCGGCGGACAGGATCGTCTGCGTGGAGCGGTAGTTCTGCTCCAGCAGGATCGTCGTCGCGTCCGGGTAGTCCTCCTCGAACTGGAGGATGTTGCGGATGGTGGCCCCGCGGAAGGCGTAGATCGACTGGTCGGCGTCGCCGACGACGCACAGCTCGGCCTGCTCCTCCGCCGGGCCGACGAGCTCGCGCACCAGCTGATACTGCGCGTGGTTGGTGTCCTGGTACTCGTCGACGAGGACGTGGCGGAAGCGGCGGCGGTAGTAGTCGGCGACGTCGGGGAACGCCTGGAGCAGGTGGACCGTCGTCATGATCAGGTCGTCGAAGTCCAGCGCGTTGGCCTCGCGCAGCCGCGCCTGATACATCGTGTAGGCCTCGGCGAGGGTCTTCTCAAACCCATCGGCCGCCTGCCCAGCGAAGTCCTCCTCGTCGATCAGCTCGTTCTTGAGGTTGGAGACCTTCGCGCTGAACGCCTTGGGCGGGAACCGCTTCGGGTCGAGGTCCAGATCGCGGCAGACCAGGGCCATCAGGCGCTTGGAGTCGGCCGCGTCGTAGATCGAGAACGACGAGGTGAAGCCCAGCTTCTTGCTCTCCCGGCGCAGGATGCGCACGCACGCGCTGTGGAAGGTGGACACCCACATCGACTGCGCGCGGGGCCCCACCAGATCGGCGACGCGCTCCTTCATCTCGCCGGCGGCCTTGTTGGTGAAGGTGATGGCGAGGATCTGGCCCGGGTGCACGTTCCTGGCACCGAGCAGGTAGGCGATGCGGTGGGTGAGCACCCGCGTCTTGCCGGAGCCGGCGCCCGCGACGATGAGCAGCGGGGAGCCGGCGTGCAGCACGGCCTCGCGCTGCTGCTCGTTCATCCCCTCCAGGAGCGCGGCGGGGTCGACGACGGAGCGGGGCGCGCCGTCACGGTGGTAGGCGTCACGCCCCGCGGCGGCGCCCGCACCCGCGCGCGGGCCTGCGAAGGTGCCCTGGAAGAGATCCTCGGGGATCTCCTCCTCGGGGCCCTGGTGCCCGTGCGAGCCGGGGGCCTCGGGGTCCTCGGGCGGTGGCGGCGCGTCCGCCTCGGGGCTCGTGCCGTCGAGGTCCGCCAGGAAGCTGTCGTCGAAGAGGCTGCTCATCGTCGTACGAGTCTAGGCCGACACACCGACACGCCTCACGCCCTGTGGAAAACCCGGCCTCCGAGTGCTTCGGATCACCGTGGACGGCCCACACCCACAGGCCAGGCCATGCCCACAGGTCACACCCACAGGTCACACCCGTAGGTCTCGCCCGCAGGCCAGGTCATGCCCACAGGCCATGCCCGTAGGTCGTGCCCACAGGACGGGTCACACCCACAGGACGGCGATGAAGATGTTGACCAGCGTCAGCAGGCCGACGGCTCCGAACAGCGGGGTGCTCACGCGCTCGTCGTCACGCTTGACGTAGGTGATGCCGAGGATCACGACGAACAGGGCGAGCTTGACGCCCATCTTGAGGTTGTTCACCGGACTGTCGTCGGCCTGGTGCAGGCCGATCATGGCGACACCGGTGACCAGCATGGTCAGCGCCCCGTGGAGCATGCCGGGGGCTATGCGGGCCTCACCCTTGCCCATCGCCTTCATCTGCGTGAAGAAACCGCCCAGGAGCGCGGCGATACCGATGACGTGCAGGCCGACGAAGACATTGATGAGTACGTCCATGCCGGTGAGCGTATCCGGGCGTTTCCGGCGCTCTTAGCACACCCCCGCCTTCGCCGTCGAGGCCGACACGGCATCGGTCGGCTCCGCGCATATGCGCCCGGCACCGTGCGGCCGACGAGCCGTACCGGACAGAGAAGGGCAGCTTGGGCCGATAGAGATCACTTGCGGTCATCCCCGTGCCCGGCAGCGGGGTCCGCACATAGCGTCCTCGTCAGGTGGCCGCGCCCCGCCGGTCGGCGCGGCCACCCCGGCAGCCGGGCCAGATGTGACCTCAGTGACACACCAGTGACACCCGTGAGGAAGTGACGGCCCCCATGGCCTCGCACCGCAAACCCCCACCC
>NZ_JASKYT010000326.1:0-8915 GCF_041028275.1 Streptomyces sp. PU-14G | reverse complement strand
GGGGTGGGCCGCGCACGCGGCAGCAGCGCCCCGGCGCGCGGAAGGGGAGCTCATGCGGGCGGCCCGGCCACCGCGCCGTCCTCGGCGGTTTCCGGGTGGCCCTGCGGGGTGGGCAGGGTTTCGCGGGCGACGTCCAGCACGCTGCGCAGCGCCGCCGACGGGTTGTCCGCGCGCCACGCCAGCGCCGAGCGGAGCAGCACGGGAGCGCCCGCCAACGGGCGGTAGACGAGCCCCGTCTGCTGGATGTGGGTGCAGGAGGTGAGCGTGAGAGTGACGCCGACGCCCATGGCCACCAGCGCGAGGATCGTGTACGAGTCGGGGGCCTCCTGGACGACGCGCGGCAGGTAGCCCGCGCGTTCACACGTGAGGAACGTGACGTCCCGCAGGCTGGAGCCGGCGTTGGCGGGGAAGCTGACGAACGGTTCGGCGGCCAGGTCCGCGACGGCGATCCGCTCCTGGCGGGCCAGCGGGTGGTCGGAGGCGAGTGCGCAGACCAACTCCTCCTCGGCGATCACCCGGGTGCGGACGCCCGGCCTGGTCACCGGCGACCGGACGAAGCCGAGGTCGAGGCAGCCCTCCGCCACCTCGTCGAGGGCCCGGTTGGCGTACGTCTGGCCCCGCATCACCAGCGCGATACCGGGGTGCGCGGTGCGGACGGCGCGGGTGAGGCGGGGGAGTGTGGTGTGGCTGGAGGCGCCCGCGAAGCCGACGCTGACCCGCCCGGACTCGCCGCGGCCGGCCGCTCGGGCGAGCCGGGTCGCGGACTCCAGGTCGGCGAGGACCGTGCGTACGGGACCGAGAAAGGCCTCGCCCGCACCGGTCAGCCGCACCGACCGCGTGCTGCGCTCGAACAACTGGACGTCGAGTTCCCGCTCCAGCTGCCGGATCTGCTGGCTGAGCGGCGGCTGCGCCATCCGCAGCCGCTTGGCCGCCCGCCCAAAGTGCAGCTCCTCGGCCACGGCGACGAACGCGGCGAGGTAGCGCAGCTCCACGGCTCACTCTCCGCTCTTCCGGGCTTTCGGGCTTCCGCTCTTTCGGGCTTCCGGGCAACTGATCTGTTGTTCGTCTCAAAGAGACTCTAATTTGGTGGGGAAGCCAGATCAATGGGGCGCTGACAGCGGAGAGACCGCACCAGCCGCGGAGAGGGAGCCGTTCATGCGGATCAGGGTGGTGGGAGCCGGCACCATGGGGCGCGGCATCGCGCAGTGGGCCGTGGTGGCCGGGCACACGGTGGAACTCGCCGACGCCCGTGCCGCGTCGGTGGGCGAGGCGGTCGCCTTCGTCCGCTCCATGCTGGAGCGCGCCGCGCAGAAGGGGCGGATGAGCCGCGCGGAGGTCGACCGAGCGCTCGCCGGCCTCCTCGCCCTGGACTCGCCCCACGCGGTCCCGGACGGCGACGACGCGCCCGATCTGGTCGTCGAGGCCGTGATGGAGGACCTGGAGGTCAAGGCCGAGCTGTTCACCGGTCTGGAGCGGGTGCTGCCCGCCACCACCGTCTTCGCGACCAACACCTCCTCCCTGTCGGTCACCCGGATCGGCGCACGGCTGGCGGACCCGGGGCGCCTGGCGGGGCTGCACTTCTTCAACCCGGTGCCGCTGATGAAGCTCGTCGAGGTGGTCCCGGGCGCCGCGACCCGCACGGGCGTCACCGCGCGGCTGACGGAGCTGGTCGAGACGTCGGGGCACCGCGCCGTCACCGTCGCCGACACCCCGGGCTTTCTCGTCAACCACGCCGGACGCGGCCTGGTGACCGAGGCGTTCGCCCTGCTGGAGGAGTCCGTCGCCGCTCCCGCGTCGCTCGACCGGATCGCCCGCGACGTCCTCGGGCTGCGCATGGGGCCCTTCGAACTGATGGACCTGACCGGGCTCGACGTGACCGCCTCCGTCATGGAGACGGTCTGGACCGGCTTCCGCCACGCCGACCGGCTGCGCCCCTCGTACCTGACGGCCAACCGGGTCGCGGCCGGCCTGCACGGGCGCAAGACCGGTCGGGGCTTCTACGCCTACGGCCAGGGCGAGGCGGGGCCCGACGCGCCGGAGCCGGGGCCGGCGGGCGGCGACCCCGCGCGGGACGTCGCCGTGACGGGCGACGCGGCGGCCTCCCTCGCCACCGTGGCCGCACCCTCCGACACGTCGCTGGTCCTGGTGCCCACCTGGGGAACCTCCGTCGCGGCGGCCATCGCCGACGGCGGGCTTCCCGCCGAGCGCACCCTGGGTCTCGACCCGCTCTGCCTGGAGTCCCCGCGCCGGGTGCTGGCGGTCACGCCCGCGACCGAGGCGAGCGCCGTACGGGACGCGGTGGCCGTCCTGGCGCGGGACGGTGCGGCGGTGACCGTCGTGCGGGACACCGCCGGGTCGCCCGCCCAGCGGCTGCTGGCCTCGCTCGTCAACGTCGCCACCGGGATCGTCGAGCGCGGCATCGCCGCACCCGACGACATCGACGTGGCCGTCACCCTCGGGCTCGGCTACCCGCGCGGCCCCCTCGCCTGGGCCGACACGGTCGGCGCCGCCCGGATGCTCGCCCTCCTGCGCGCTCTCCACGCCGAGACGGGCGATCCCCGCTACCGGCCCACCCTTTGGCTGACGCAACGGGCCCGCCTGGGCCTGCCCCTGATCACCCCCATGGCGCCGCTGCCGGAATGAGGGACGCCCCCTCGAACCGTTGGCCGAGGGGGCGCGTGGCGGCCGGTTCGCAGACAGAGAGGAAGACATGGACCACCGGGATTTCGGGCTCAGCGAGACCCAGCAGGACATGCGCGCCATGGCACGCGACTTCGTGGAGCGCGAGGTCGTCCCGTACGCGCGCGAGTGGGACAGGCGGGAGGCGGTGGACCCCGGGATACCCGGGCGGCTGGGCGAGCTCGGCTTCCTCGGGCTGACCCTGCCCGAGGAGTACGGCGGGGTACCGGCCGACATGCTCTCCTACGTCCTGGCCACCGAGGAGCTGGGCCGGGGCGACTCCGCGGTGCGGGGCATCGTCTCTGTCTCGCTCGGGCTGGTCGCCAAGACGATCGCCGTGCACGGCAGCGCGGAGCAGAAGGAGCGGTGGCTGCCGCGGCTGGCGAGCGGGGAGGCGCTCGGCTGCTTCGGGCTCACCGAACCGGGGACCGGATCCGACGCGGGGTCGCTGCGCACCCGTGCCCGCCGCGAGGGCGGGGACTGGATCATCGACGGCGCCAAGATGTTCATCACGAACGGCACCGTCGCGCAGGTGGCCCTCACGTTCGCCCGTACCGGCGAGGAGGGCATCACCGCGTTCCTGGTGCCCACCGACGCGCCCGGCTTCACGGCCACCCCGGTCCACGGCAAGCTGGGACTGCGCGGCCAGGCCACCGCCGAACTCGCCTTCGACAGCGTGCGGGTGCCGGACACGGCCCGCCTCGGCGAGGTCGGCAGGGGGCTCGGCATCGCCCTGGGCACGCTCAGTCGCGGCCGGATCTCCGTGGCGGCCGGTGCGGTGGGTCTGGCCCAGGGCGCGTTGGACGCCGCGGTGCGCTACACCGCGGAGCGCGAGCAGTTCGGCAAGCCGGTCGCCGCCTTCCAGCTCGTCCAGGAACTCCTCGCCGAGTCGGAGGTCGAGATCCGTGCCGCGCGGCTGCTCACCCACCAGGTCGCGCGGATGGCGGACGCGGGCGCCTCGCCCAAGGAGTACGCCACCGAGGCCTCCATCGCGAAGTACCACGCCAGTGAGACGGCCGTGCAGGTCAGCAACAACTGCCTGCAGGCCTTCGGCGGTTACGGCTACATCGACGAATACCCCGCGGGCAAGTACCTGCGCGACGCCCGCGTCCTGACCCTCTACGAGGGCACCAGCCAGATCCAGAAGCTGCTCATCGGCCGGGCCCTGACCGGCGTCGACGCCATGTGACGCGGGGCGTGCGACGCGCTGCGTGTGACGACGGGGAGCGTGACCGCGCTCCGTGTGACGCGCGGCCGGTCACGGAATCAGGTGTTCGGCGGCGACTCGTCGGAGAAGATGCGGGTGACGAACTTCCCGTCCCGCGTGAGGTATCCGGTCAGCATGCCCTCGCTGCTGTGCGGCGCGTCGAAGGTGCCGTGGCGGTCCAGCGCGATGACGCCTCCGTCGCCGCCCAGCTTCGGCAGCCGCTTGATCAGCACCTCGTAGGCGGCGGAGGCCACGTCCTCGCCCTCGAACTCCATCAGGTTTGAGATCGTCGCGGTGGCGGCGCCGCGGATGAACACCTCGCCCGCCCCCGTGGCGCTCGCCGCGACCGTGCTGTTCTTGGCGTAGGTGCCGGCGCCGATGAGCGGCGAGTCGCCCACGCGGCCCGCCATCTTGTTGGTGAGCCCGCCCGTGGAGGTGGCGGCGGCCAGGTCCTTCTCGCCGTCCACGGCGACGGCGCCGACCGTGCCCTTGGTGGCGTCCTTGACGGGCTTGCCCGGGTCGCTGCCCTTGGCCTTCATCAGCTCGTCCCAGCGCCGCTGGGTCCAGTAGTAGTCCTGGGTCACCGGCTTGAGACCCTGCTGGAGTGCGAAGTCGTCGGCGCCCTGGCCGGCGAGCAGCACGTGCTTGGTCTCGTCCATGACCAGCCGGGCCGCCGTGATGGGGTTGCGTACGTGCTTGACGCCCGCGACGGCACCGGCCTTCAGGTCGGAGCCGCGCATGAGGGAGGCGTCGAGCTCGTGTCCGGCGTCCGCGGTGAAGACGGCGCCCTTGCCCGCGTTGAACAGCGGGTCGTCCTCCAGCACGTTGACCGCCTTCTCCACGGCCTTGGTGCTGCTGCCGCCCGCCTTCAGCACCTTCTGCCCGGCGCGCAGCGCCCGCTTGAGGCCGTCGCGGTAGGCCTTCTCCTCCTCGGGGCTGGTCTCGTCCCGCTTCAGCGCGGTCCCGGCGCCGCCGTGCACGGCGAGCACCACGTTGCGCGCGTCCGGCTTCGCCTTCCTGGCGGGCGCACTCGCGGCGGCAGCCGCCGTGGAGCCTTCCGGTGGGCTCTTGGCACTCCCGGGAGCGGCGACGGCCACGACGGTGAGTGTCGTGGCCGCAGCCAGCGCCGGGAGCAGCCACGAGCGGGTCCGAATCCGCGCGGGTGTGCGCATGTGCGGTCCTTCCTTCCGGCCGGTGACCTGGGAACGCGCGCACCCTACTGCGCGGAACGCGCCCCGCTGTAGAGGGCGTCGATCTCTTTCACGTACGTGGCGGCGCCCGCGCGCCGCGCGCCGGCGGCGGCCGTACGCGGAGCCCGCGGTGCTCAGCGGCGGATGAAGAATCCGCCCGTACCTCGCGTGCATTGCGCGCGCACAGACAAAGAAACGCGCCCACCATTTCCGTCGTCAAGAAATCAAGAAACCGCTGTTGCGCGACCGGTTACTCGCTCGTAGCGTTCCTTTTCACCGGGGCGCCGCCTTTCCGTCGGCGTCATGGCTCGCGAGTCGTACCCCCAGGCCGCATCGCGCGGCCGAGGACCCCGTGGCCGTACCCGAGGCGGCCACGGGGTCCGCTCATGCGCGTCAGCGCATTCCCCGAGACCCAGGAGCTGATATGAGACGCACGCCGTCCGCGTTCCCGGCCGACGCCCCCGCCGCCCTCCCGCGCTCCGGACGGTCGGCCCGACGTGCCAGCGTGGCCGCCGCGCTCGCACTCGGCTGCGTGGCACCCGTCCTCGTGACCGGCACCGCGCAGGCCGACACCGCACACGCCGGCACCACGCAGGCCGACACGGGTGCCGCCGCGACCCCCGTCCGCCTCGACTACCCCCTGAACGGCACCACCCACCTCTCCGGCCCCGGCAGCGACCTCACCCTCGGTCCCGGCACGCTGAAGACGTCGGCCGACCTGACCACCGGCGAGCTGACCGCCGAGACCCGACTCCCCGACGCGCCGGGCTCCTTCAAGGCGCTCGGTATCCCGATCACGGTGACCACCGAGTTCATCGAGGAAGAGCCCACGACCGGCACCCTCGACCTGAAGACCGGCGCGGTCGCCACCACCTCGCACCTCACCCTCCGGCTGAAGAACCTCAAGGTCGCCGGAATCCCCACCCCCGTCGGCCCGCGCTGCAAGACCAGGACCCCGGCCGTCATCGACCTGAAGTCCGAGGAGGGCTTCAACGTCTTCGCCGGCGGAAAGCTGAGCGGGACCTACACCATCCCCAAGTTCGAGCACTGCCTGCTGGCCACCCCGGTCATCAACAGCATGGTGCCGGGCGAGGGCAACACCCTCACCCTCACCCTGGGCAAGGCCACCCAGCCCCCGGCCACCGCCGCCCGGTAGCGCCGGGCTGACGCTCAGCCGCCCTCGTGCCCGCGGGGCATCTCCGGCTCCCGGCCCTGTGCGTGCGCACCGGCCGGGGGCCGTGCGGCGCCGGGGCGCCGCAGGTGCAGCGCCCGCAGTGCCAGCTCGGTGGCGAACCGCTGTTCGGGATCGCCGAGTTGGGCGCCCAACGTCTTCTTCAGCGCCCGCATCCGGTAGCGCACCGTCTGCGGGTGCAGGTGCAGCGCCTCCGCCATCTGCGCCGCCGTACCCCGCGTCGTCAGCCACGTCCGCAAGGTGTCGACCAGGCGCTCCCGCTGTCCCGTGGTGAGCCCGTCCAGCGGGGCGAGCTGCCGGGTGGCCAGCCGCTCGGCCAGCGCCGGATCGCCGGTCAGCCACAGGGTGACCAGATGGTCCTCGCACCGCACGACCTGCCGCTCGGGCAGCACCCCCGTCTCCATCAGCGACAGTGTCTGCCGCGCCCAGCGCAGCGAGTCGGCCGCGCCGCTCAGCGGAACGGTCACCCCGATCACCGCCTGGCGGCCCCCCAGCGCGGGCCCGAGCACCCCCATGCGCGCCTCGTCCACCTCGCCGGGGACCAGCAGGTGAGGGCGCGGATCGTCCAGGTCGGCCAGTACGCCGTCGACTCCCGGCAGGCGTAAGCGGTCCCGGGCGGCACCCGGCCGCAGCGCCACCAGGGTCACCCGTTCGGGTACGGGCCAGCCGACCCGCTGGGCGAGCTCCACGACGGCGGGGTGCGGCGCCGCGCGCCCCGGTTCCGAGGCGGGGGCACCACGGTGCGCCCGGCGGGTTTCGGGGCCGGGCGCCGCACCGGCGGGGCCCGGCATGTCCGCTGCCGCGGAGCCCGCCAGGATCAGCCGCAGCAGCCGTGAGCGCTGCGACTCCCACGCGTCGTCCCTGCCGCCTCTGGCCTCCACATACCCCTCGCGGCACAGCGACTCGATCACGTCCGCGTAGGCGAAGACCGCGTCGGCGAAGGCGACGATCAGCGAGGCGGGCAGGTTGTAGCGGGTGCCCACGCCGGTGGCGCGGCGCAGCCCCACCCGGGCCCCGATGCGCAGCGCCGACTGCAGACAGTGCAGCCCCCGCCCCTCGTGGGCCTCCAGCCGGCCGAGGCTGCGGCACAGCGCGTCCCGCTGCGCCGTGGACGCCGCCGGGTCCGCGACCAGTTCGACGAAGGTGGTGAGGTTCTGCCGCACGCAGTGCAGCAGGACCGTCCTGCTCGGCCCCTCCAGCAAGGGGCCGTACTCGGGCACCGCCCGGCCGATCTCCTGCACCATTTCGTCCGCCACGGCGGGCAGTTCGGGCCACATCACGGAGGCCAGTTCCTGGGGGAGCGGGCCCGGCGCCTGAGCGCGGGGCTGGGACGCTGCTGCTGTGTGCACCATGGACGTGCCCTCCACTGTCGGCCTGCGTCGGTCAGACGAGCCAACCGGCCAAGGTGGGGGACGAGTCCGGCCTCGTGCGGCCGGGTGCGGCCGGCCGCCTGTCGATGGAATCGTGCACTCCGCTGCCGTGCCGCGTGGGGGCGGCGCCTCGCGTCGGTGGCGTACGGCATCGGCGCTCGTGCACGGGAGACCTTAGACCAGCGGGCGCGGCGGCGCAGCCCCTCGGAAACGCGGGAGATGGCCGGTACACGCGCGAGCCACCACGCTGCCACCGCTGCCGGGCTCCGTCACCAGGGCGGAGCCGGAACGCGCACCTGATGATGAACAGCGCGCCGCGAAAACGCCTTCGACGCGCATGTGGTGACAAGAAATCCGGCCTTCGTGAACCGGCCCCTCACTTCTTGCGCCGAGGTATTGCACCGGCGCATTACCAGTGCGTAACGTCCCGTCGTGCCAGCCCTCGAAAAGGGCATACGGAAAGTGGCGTGGCGCAGCATTTCGTGCGATGAGCAGCGGCTGTGCCGAGAAAATCGCCCCGGTGCGGAGCACAGCTCTTCAGGATCACACATCCAGTGGAGGGAATGTCACGTGCGCAAATTCACCAGACGGGCCGCGGTCGCGGCCGTCGCCGCAACCGCGGCCCTTGGCTTCTCCGCCGCCTCAGCCGCCGCCACCTCGGCCGGCACCTGGACGGTGACCCCGGGCGGGGCGTTCTCGGCGAACGCCTCCCAGCCGACCCTGTCGGTGCCCAACGCGCAGCTGGTCTGTGCGAGTTCGGACGCCGGCGGCGACCTCAAGACGGGTTCCGGCAACGCGGGCGCGGGCCTGGGCAGCATCGACTCGCTGACCTTCTCCGGCTGCTCGCTCGCCGGCATCAGCTTCGACGTCACCGTCTCCAGCCCGCTGAGCATCAACGCGGAGTCCGTCGACCCGAGCAACCCCGACCGGGTCATCGGCTCCATCAGCGGCATCACCGCCTCCATCTCCGACGCCGACGGCCTGTGCACCGCGTCCTTCGCGGGCCCCGGCGGCGGCGACGCCACGGTGACGGGCTACTTCGACAACGCCACCCACCAGCTCGTCGTCAACGGCGGCAACCTCCAGGCCACGGAGGCCAACTGCCTCGGCCTGATCAACGCCGGCGACTCCGCCATCTTCAACGCCGCCTACGACACCGACCCGGCGCAGACCATCACAGCGGACTGACGCCCGGGACCCGCACGGCCGGCCGACGTCCGGCAGGCACCCGACCGGCCCCCGCCGCACCCGCACACCCCGTGCGGGTGCGGCGGACC
>NZ_JASKYT010000325.1:0-6943 GCF_041028275.1 Streptomyces sp. PU-14G | reverse complement strand
CACTCTCCTCGCCAACTCGCTGACCGGCGTGTGGGCCGACGGCGTGCGGGCGAGCGAGGGGTATCTCAACTCGCTGGTCACCGCGGAGTACGGCGTGCCGATCGTGCTGGTGACGGGCGATGACCGCACTGTCGAGGACGCCAAGGGTTACGCGCCCGAGGCCAAGGGTGTCGCCGTCAAGGACTACGTCTCGCGGTACGCCGCCGTCTGCCGCCCGCCCGCACGCACGGCGGCCGAGATCCGGGACGCGGCCCGCCGCGCCGCCCCCCTGGCCGTCCGGCACACCAGCCCAGAGCCCGAACCGCACACCATCGAGATCGAGTTCGACGCGGAGCACCTCGTCGGTGCGGCCACCGTCGTCCCCGGCGTCGCACGCACCGCCGAGCGCCGGGTCTCCTACACCTCACCCAGCGCCTATGAGGCCATCCGGTGCTTCAAGGCCGTCACGACCGTCGTCTCCTCGGCGGTGGAGGAGCAGTATGGCTGAGCCGGCAGGACGGAAGGCACCCGGCGCGGGCGAGCAGCGGCCCGGCCCGGGCCGGCATCTGGACGCCCAGGTCTTCGACGAGGTGGTGACGGCCACCTCCGAGCTGATCAGGATCGACACCACCAACCGCGGCGGCGGCGAGGGCGACGAGCGGCAGGCCGCCGAGTACGTCGCCGCCAAGCTCGCCGACGCGGGGATCGAGTCGCGGCTGCTGGAGAAGAAGGCGGGGCGCACCAACGTCGTCGCCCGCGTCCCCGGCACCGACCCCTCGGCCGGCGCGCTGCTGCTCCACGGCCACCTCGACGTCGTCCCGGCCGAACCCGCCGACTGGAGCGTCCACCCCTTCTCCGGAGAGGTGAAGGACGGCGTGGTGTGGGGCCGCGGCGCCATCGACATGAAGAACGCCGACGCGATGGCGCTCTCGCTGGTGCGCGCCTGGGCCCGCGCGGGCGTGCGGCCACCCCGCGACATCGTGCTGGCCTTCACCGCCGACGAGGAGGACAGCGCGGAGTTCGGCTCGGACTTCCTCGTGGAACAGCACCCGGAGCTGTTCGAGGGCTGCACGGAAGGCATCAGCGAGTCCGGCGCCTTCACCTTCCACGCCGGAGACGGCATGCGCCTCTACCCGGTGGCGGCGGGGGAGCGCGGGACGGCGTGGCTGAAGCTGACCGCCCACGGAAGGGCGGGGCACGGCTCCAAGGTAAACAGGGCCAACGCCGTCAGCCGGCTGGCGGCCGCGGTCAACCGCATCGGCGAGCACGAGTGGCCCGTCCGGCTCACCCCCACCGTGCGGGCCGCGCTCGCCCGCCTCGCCACGTTGCACGGGCTGCGCCCGCTGGGCCCCGACGCGAAGGACGCGGAGGTGGACGCGCTGCTCACCCAGCTCGGCCGGGCCGCGGCCCTCATCGAGCCCACGGTGCGCAACAGCGCCAATCCGACGGTGCTGGAGGCCGGTTACAAGGTCAACGTCATCCCCGGGACGGCCACCGCGCGAGTGGACGGGCGCATGCTCCCAGGCGCCGAGGAGGAGTTCCACACCACCCTGGACGCGCTGAGCGGCCCCGACGTGCGCTGGGAGTTCCAGCACCGCGAGGTTCCGCTCCAGGCCCCCGTCGACTCGCCGCTGTTCGCCGCCATGAGCGAGGCGCTGGAGCACTTCGACCCGGGTGCGCACGCGGTGCCCTACTGCATGTCAGGGGGCACGGACGCCAAGCAGTTCTCCCGGCTCGGCATCGTCGGGTACGGCTTCACCCCGCTCAAGCTGCCCGAGGGCTTCGACTACCAGGCGCTCTTCCACGGTGTGGACGAGCGGGTCCCCGTCGAGGCACTGCACTTCGGCATCCGCGTGCTCGACCGCACCCTGCTCGGCACGGGCGCCCCGGGCCCCGCGCCGGCCACCCAGGACGCCGCGCACGCGTCCACCGACCACCCGCCCGTTCCCGACACGACCGTCCCGTCAGGAGGCTGACCACCCATGACCTCCCAAGCCCCCTACGGCACCTGGCCCTCACCCATCGACGCGCGGACCGTCGCCGCGCACGACGGGCGGCCCGAGTTCCTCGGCTCCGTCGGCGAGGAGCTGTGGTGGACCGAGCCACGCCCCGAGGAAGGCGGGCGCCGCGCCCTGCTGCGGTGCGCCGCGGACGGGCAGCCGGCCACCAGCGTGCTGCCGGCGCCGTGGAACGTGCGCAACCGCGTCATCGAGTACGGCGGTCTGCCCTGGGCCGGTGCCCCGCGTGCCCAGGGCGGTCCGCTGGTGGTCTTCACCCACTTCGCCGACGGGCGGCTCCACGCCTTCGAGCCCGACGCCCCGGATGCCGAGCCGCGTCCGCTGACTCCGCTCTCGGACCTCACGGACTCGGGGCTGCGCTGGTGCGACCCCGTCGTGCTCCCCGAGAGGGGCGAAGTGTGGTGCGTCATGGAGGAGTTCACCGGTGAAGCCCCCACCGAGCTGCGTCGGCTGCTGGCCGCGGTCCCGCTCGACGGATCGGCCGCCGAGGACCGCACCCGCGTACGGGAGCTGACCGGAGACGGCGACCGGTTCGTGACCGGCCCGCGCCTCGCGCCGCAAGGACACCGCGTGGCCTGGCTCGCCTGGGACCACCCCGCGATGCCGTGGGACGGCACCCGCGTGATGACCGCGCGGATTTCCGACGACGGCACGCTCGGCACCCCGCGCGCGGTCGCCGGCGGCCCCGAGGAGTCCGTCGCCCAGGTGGAGTTCGACCACGACGGCTCGCTGCTCATCGCCACGGACGCGAGCGGCTGGTGGAACCTGGCCCGGGTGGACGTCGAAGCGGCCGAGGCGGCCGAAGCCGCCGAGCCGGGGCGGGGACCGACGCTTCCCCGGGTGCCGCTGTGCCCCCGCGAGGAGGAGTTCGCCGGCGCGTCGTGGAAGATCGGCCAGCGCTGGTTCGCGCCGCTGTCCGGCGGGCTGGTGGCCGCGCTGCACGGAAAGGGCGCCCAGCGGCTCGGTGTGCTCGACCCCCGGACGGGGGAACTCGTCGACGCGGCCGGGCCGTGGACCGAGTGGGCGGCCTCGCTCGCCGTCGTCGACTCCCGGGTCGTCGGCATCGCCGCCGGCCCGCGCATCTCCCACGAGATCGTGGAGCTGGACACCAGGACGGGACACACCGTCGTCCTGGCGGCCCGGCACGAGGACCACGTGGACCCGGCCTACTACCCCGAGCCGCAGATCCGCACGTTCACCGGCCCCGGCGGGCGGGACATCCACGCCCACCTCTACCCGCCGCACCACCCGGAGCGCACCGCGCCCGAGGGCGAGCTGCCGCCGTACGTGGTGTGGGTGCACGGCGGTCCCACCAGCCGCTCGCCCCTGGTGCTCGACCTGGAGATCGCCTACTTCACCTCGCGCGGCATCGGTGTCGCCGAGGTCAACTACGGCGGCTCCACGGGATACGGCAGGGAGTACCGCAACCGACTGCGGGAACAGTGGGGTGTCGTCGACGTCGAGGACTGCGCCGCAGTCGCCCGCACCCTGGCCGACGAGGGCACCGCGGATGCCGCACGGCTCGCGATCCGCGGCGGCAGCGCCGGTGGCTGGACCAGCGCCGCCTCCCTCACCTCTCCGCTCGCGGAGGGCGTCTACGCCTGCGGCACCATCTCCTACCCCATCCTCGATCTGACCGGGTGGGCCACGGGGGAGACCCACGACTTCGAGTCGCAGTACCTGGAGTCCCTGGTCGGCTCTTTGGCGCAGGTCCCCGGCAGGTATCGCGAGCGCTCCCCGGTGAACGGCGCGCAGCGGGTCGCGGCGCCGTTCGTGCTGTTGCAGGGGCTGGACGACGTGATCTGTCCGCCCGTGCAGTGCGACCGCTTTCTGGAACTGGTCAAGGGCCGGGGCGTCCCGCATGCCTACCTGGCGTTCGAAGGGGAGGGGCACGGCTTCCGCCGGGCCGACACCATCGTCCGCGCGGTGGAGGCCGAACTGTCGCTGTATTCCCAGACCTTCGGTCTCGGCCGCGACGACATCCCGCAGCTGGAGCTGCGCTCATGAGCGTCCCCCCGCTTCCCGAGGGCGAGCCCGACCCGTCCTTGGCCGACCCGCACACCCTGCTGGGGGGCTATCTCGACTACTACCGCCACGCCCTGCTCCGCAAGGCCGCCCAACTCCCCGAGGAGCAGCTGCGCACCAGCCGGCTCCCCTCGGGCTGGACGCCGCTGGAGTTGGTCCGCCACCTCCAGTACGTCGAGCAGCGCTGGTTGCACTGGGGCTTCCGGGCCGAACAGGTCCCCGACCCGTGGGGCGACCGGGAGCCGGATGCCGACGCGGACCGCTGGTATGTGCCCGACGGCATGAGCGTCCAGGAGGTCCTCGACGCGTTCACCCGGCAGTGCGACCGCTCCCGGCAGGTGACGGCGGATGCGGCGCTCGACCGGCGTGCGGCGGTCGGTGGCCGCTTCGCCACACCCGAGGAGACCCCCAGCCTCGCCTGGATCCTCTTGCACCTGCTCCAGGAGTACGCGCGGCACGTCGGCCAGCTCGACGTGGTCGTGGAACTGGCGGGCGGCGGCACGGGAGAGTGACACGGGCCGCTCCCGGGTGAGGGGACGCCCCCGGGTGAGGGGTGCCGCTTCCGGGCCGTGGGCACCGCTTGGCGGGCGCGGCGCTGCCCCGGCCGGGCCCGTCACAGCGCGGCGACGTCCGCGAGGACGCGGGCCTGCCGCATGAGGGTGACGCTGCGGTGCAGGTCTTCGTCCTCGTCCACGGACCACAGCGCGTACTCGACGTGCCGCGCCACCGCCCAGGCACGGACCCGGTCGACGTCCTCGCCCACGGCGTCCGCGAGCAGGGCCGTGCGGTGGTGCAGCACGCGGTGCGGATCGGGGTGCGTGAACGGATCGTCGACCTGTTCGAGCAGTGGCCATGGGTCGAAGGCGGGGTCGCCCGTCATCGGCTTGGCGTCGATGGCCAGCCACGGGACGCGCCGGGCCGACAGCAGGTTGCCGGGGTTGAAGTCGCCGTGCAGCACCACCGTGCGGGCGGCGGTGGCCGGCAGTTCGCGAAACAGCCGCGCCGCCAGCCGGTAGAGGCCGGCATCCAGCTCGGCGGGCCACTTCCTGGCGGCCTGCCGGTCGGCCAGGCGGGCCCACCTGGCGGTGATGTCCGCGAGCGGGTCGATCCCCAGCTCGGCCGCCTGCGCCACGTCGGCGGACCAGAGCAGGCGTAGCACCTGGGCGGCAGACAGCAGGCGGTCTTCGGCGGACAGGTGGTCGGCACGGCCCAGCTCGGTGCCGGGCTCGGCACGCTCCAGCAGCAACGCGAAGCACTCGGCGTCCTGTTCAAGTACGCGGACGGCGCCGTTGCCGTTCCACAGGCCTAGTACTGCAACGGTGCTTGCGGTGGCTGGTGGCCAGGTCAGGGGCTGTGTCCGCGTCGTTTGTAGTGGCTGATGCGGGCTTGGTGCTGGCGTCGTCGGCGCCAGTGTGACCAGTGCAGAACGTCGTCGACCGGGGTGGGGCGCCGGTCGGTGAGGCGGGTGATCAGGCGTCTGATCTCGGCGAGGCTGAGGTGGATGAGCTGGGAGGATCCGTTTCTGCTTTCCCGGCATCCAGCTGGCGGGCTCGCAGGACGGTCAGGCAGGCGTGGGCGGCCATGGCGAGGGTCATGTGGCGGTGCCAGCCGGGATAGCGGCGGACTTGGTAGTCGTCCAGGCCGCATTCGTGCTTGGCGCTCTGGAAGCATTCCTCGATGGCCCATCGGCTGCCCGCGATGCGGATCAGGTCATCCAGGGTGGTCTGGGCGGGGCAGTAGGCGATGTAGTAGGAGATCTCCTGCGGGCGGGCGACGCTGCGGCGGGCGATGACCCAGTGGCGGCGGTCGGGTCGGTGCCAGGGCCGCACCTCGACGCGTGCCCAGTCGTAGATCCGCAGGCCGTGAGCCCCGGTGCCGCAAGAACGACGCTTCCACTTCTGCCGGGCAAGGCCGTTGAACAGGTCGTGGACGGGATGGTCGATCGCCCAGCGGGTGACCACGGTGTCGTGCCGGGTGGTGGCCATGACGTGGAAGACGTCCGCCTCTTCCAGCTCCGAACGCCAGCCCTTGCTGAACCCGTAGGCGGCATCCGCGGTCAGCCACCCGAACGGGATCCTGTCCGCGACCGCGCGGCGGACCATTGCCTTGGCCATGGCCACCTTGGTCTCGAAGGCGACCCCGTCCTCGATGCCGGCCCGGCGGCACCTCTCCCGGTCGTCGGTCCAGGAAGCGGGCAGATACAGACGTCGGTCGATCAGTGTCCGCCCGCGGTCGGTGGCATAGGCGAGGAAGACGCCGACCTGGCAGTTCTCCGTCCGCCCTGCGGTTCCGGAGTACTGCCGCTGCACTCCGGCCGACCGCCTCCCCTTCTTCAGGAAGCCCGTGTCGTCCACGACCAGGACGGCGTCCCGGTCACCGAGGTTGTCGACCACGTACTGACGCACGTCGTCGAGCACCTCATCCGCGTCCCACTCGATCCGGTTCAGCATCCGGTGCATGCGGTCCGGGCCTTCGTGACCGGCTTCCTCCGCCAGCGTCCAGCCGTTCTTCCGCTGCAGCGGAGCGATCAGGCCCCGCATATAGGCCAGTGCCGACTCACGCGGCTCCGACCTGCTGAAACGATGCACGAACCGCTCATGCACAGCGTCCAGTTCACCCGCCCACAACCTGACATCAGCAAGATCCCCACCCATGAACAGGCCAACGACCAACCTGGCCACCAGTCACCACAAGCACCGTTGCAGTACTAGGGCCTGTCTGACAAAGGATCTTGGGCGGGTTCGCGCAGCCAGAGGATGAGTGCGGCGAGGTGGACTCCGGCCTTGTAGCGGGCGGCGAGTTTGTCGAAGCGGGTGGCGATCGCGCGGAACTGCTTGAGACGGCCGAAGCAGCGTTCGACCACGTTGCGGGCCTTGTAGACCTCGCGATCGAAGGTCGGCGGTCTGCCGCCGGCCTTCGAT
>NZ_JASKYT010000324.1:0-9619 GCF_041028275.1 Streptomyces sp. PU-14G | reverse complement strand
GTGGGAGGGCCGGGGGCCCAGGTCGCCCTACCGGCTGCCCGGGACGCTGGTGGCGGCCACGGAGACGCCCGAGGAGGGGGCGAGGCGGGCATTGGCGCAGCACACGGGAGAGAGCGGGCATACGGTCGGCCGGCTGCTGGCCGTCGAGAGTGCGCGCTGCCCCTCGGGGGGCCGCACCCTGGTGGCGCACCTCTTCGCAGCCCGCGCGGCAGAGGAACCGCCCCCGTCCACCACGCGCTGGCTCTGGCCGCGTGAGGCCGTGGCAGCGGTACCCGAGCACGAGGCCAGGCTGCTGTCAACGGCCCTCACACCCGGCGCACCCGGAACGCCCGGCACCCCCCGTGGCAACATCGCCCGGGCCTCCTCCCTGGGAAGCTGACCCTTCTCCGACGAGCTGACCGCCCGCCGCAGAAGCCGCCGCAGGTGCCGCCGTAGAAGCCGCCACAGAAACCGTCCCACTCTCGCCGGGGGGGCGGCGCGAGTGCGCGCTCCCTCGGCCGGGGCGGGAGCCTCGGGCGGCCGGGCGGTCACGCGTCCCGCAGCCGGTGGAGCAGGCCCGCGGTCACCACTGCCGGTACCACCAGGACGAGTACGGCGAGTCCGAAGGCGCCCCCGGGCCCCGCCGTGTGGGAGGTGACGGAGAAGAACGCGCCGATGCCCGCGACTCCGGCTGCCTCCGACGCCTGCACGGCGGTCAGCAGTCCGCCCGAGGCGGCGCCCGCGTCCTCGGGCGCCACTCCGGCGAGCGCGAGGCCGATCAGCGACGTGGAGACGATGCCACCGCCGAAGCCGTACAGCAGCAGCCCCGGCAGCAGGGACAGCGCAGGGCCGCCCCGGCCGCCCGTCTCCACCGCCGCCCAGACGGCCAGGAGTCCGGCCCCCGTCGCCAGGGCACCCCCGCGGGACGACACGCGGTCCCCAGCGGGCGACGCGGCGACCGCACAGCACGGCGGCGACGGAGGTGCACACGGCCATCGGGGCGAATGCGACGGCGGCCTGCCACGGGGCGAAGGAGAGCGCTCGCTGGAGGTAGAAGGCCAGCAGGAAGACGAAGGCACCGTTCGTGCCGTAGAAGAACAGCGCGGTGGGCACGCCGAGCGAGAAGCCGCGCTGGGCGAACAGCCTCGGCGGCAGCAGCGGCGCACCCCCGCTCCGGTCGACTCGCCGCTCCCACAGGACGAACAGCCCCAGGAGCAGCACGGCGCCGCAGACCTGGGCGGTCAGCGGCACCGTCCAGCCGTCCTCCCCGCCGACGACCAGCGGGTGGAGCAGCCCGAAGAGTCCGCAGCCCAGCAGCGCGGCCCCCGGCAGGTCCACGGCGGTGCGCTCCTTCGCGCGCCCGCCCCGCGGTACCAGGGCGAGCGCCCCGGCGAAGGTGACCACGCACAGCGGGACGTTGACCAGGAAGACCGACCGCCAGCCCAGTCCGGCCACATCCCACTGGAGGAGCAGGCCGCCCACGATCTGCCCCGCGACGACGCCGACCCCCACCACCGCCCCGTACAGGCCCAGGGCGCGCGCACGCTGTTCCTGACGCAGGAACGTCACCTGCACCAGCGCCAGCACCTGCGGCAGCATCAACGCGGCGGCCAGCCCCTGGGCGACGCGGGCGCCGATGAGGAACTCCGGTGCGGTGGCGCACGCGCACGCCGTGGAGGTGACGGCGAAGGCCGCGGTGCCCACGAGGAAGAGGCGGCGCCTGCCGTACAGGTCACCGAGGCGCCCGCCCAGGACGAGGCCGACGGCGTAGGCGAGGGTGTAGCCGGCCGGTACGAGTTGGATCTGGGCGAACGTCGCCTGTGTCTCCGCCTGGATGGCGGGGTTGGCGACGTTCACGATGAAGATGTCGAGGAACCCGATGAAGGCCCCGAGCAGCACGACGGCCAGCGCGGCCCACTGGAGCGCGCCCGCACGGGGCGGATGGTCGGCGCGGGCCGTGGCGGGCCCGGCCGGACGCGCGGGACGTGAGGGATCGCTCTGCGTTCTGGGCACCGCGAACTCGCCTTCGGTTGCGTTCGGTTGCGGGGGTGCGTGAGGGGCCCAGCCAGTGTGAGCAGACCATCGGCGGTGACCAAGTTGGCGCTTATGGTAGTGCCGTGAGTACCACGACGAAGCGGCGGGACGAGCTCAGCGCCTTCTTGCGCGACCGGCGCGCCCGGCTGACCCCGCGGGACGTGGGGCTGCCGGAAGGCGCAGGGCGGCGCCGCACGCCGGGGCTGCGCCGGGAAGAGGTGGCCACGCTCGCGGGTGTGGGCCTCACCTGGTACACCTGGCTGGAACAGGGCCGCCGGATCAGCGTCACGACGAGCGTCCTGAACGCGGTGGCCGACGCGCTCCGCATGGACGGGACCGAGCGCGCCCATCTCCACCGGCTCGCCGGGCACACGCCGCCGTCCGACGCGGGCGCCCCGCACGGGATGCCCTCCCCGTGCGGGACGCCCTCCCCGTGCGGCACGCCCGAAGGGCCCCTGCCCCCGGCCGTCGTGCGGGTGCTGGAAGGGTGGCTTCCCCACCCCGCCTACGTGCTGGACCGCCACTGGCGTTTCCTCGGCGGAAACGCCGCCCTGCACGCCGTGTTCGGCGACCCCCAGCCGGGCGAGAGCTGCCTGGACGCCTTCACGGGCAGCCGGGGCGGCGCGCGCCCGCCGGCGAACTGGGCGGACTTGGCACCCGAGTTGGTGGCCGGCTTCCGTACGGACGCGGCCCGCTACCCCGACGACCCGGAGTTCTCCCGGATCGTGGCCGAACTGGCGGGCAAGAGCGCCGCGTTCGCCGAGTTGTGGGAGCGGCAGGAGGTGAGCGACACGGCCGTCGGCATCAAGGTCCTCGACCGCCCGGGCGGGGGGCGGCTCCCCTTCCACCGCACCACGCTGCGCGTGAGCGACCACCCCGATCTGCACCTCACCCTGCTGCTCCCCTCCCGTGCGGGCGCCGATGACTGACCCGTACCCGCCCCTGGAGCCGTACCGCAGTGGCCACCTCGACGTGGGCGACGGCCACCGCCTGTACTGGGAGACCAGCGGCAACCCGGCGGGAAAACCCGCCCTGGTGGTGCACGGCGGCCCCGGCTCGGGGTGCCGGGCGGCCGGGCGGCGGCTGTTCGACCCGGCCCGGTACCGCGTCATCCAGTTCGACCAGCGCGGCTGCGGACGCAGCACCCCGCACGCCTCCGACCCCCACAGCAGCCTGCGTGACAACACCACCTGGCATCTGGTCGCCGACATGGAACGGCTCAGGGAGCACCTGGGGGTCGAACGGTGGCTGCTGCACGGCGGTTCGTGGGGCTCGACGCTGATCCTGGCGTACGCCCGGACACATCCGCGGCGGGTCTCCGAGACCGTGATCTCGGCCGTCACCACGACGCGCCGCTCCGAGATCGACTGGCTCTACCGGGGGGTCGGACGGTTCTTCCCCGAGGCGTGGGAACGGTTCGCCGCGTACCCGGCGACCGAGGGCCGCGTCGAGGCGGACGAAGACCTGCCGACCGCCTACGCCCGGCTGACGAACCATCCGGACGCACGGGTGCGCGAGCGGGCCACCGCCGCCTGGTGCGCGTGGGAGGACGCGGTGCTCTCCGGAGAGACCGGCGGGGGCGCGAGGCCCTACGGTGACCGGCCAGGAGCCGACCGGCTGGCGCTGGTGCGCCTGTGCGCGCACTACTTCTCGCACGGTGCCTGGCTGGAGGAAGGCGCGCTGCTGCGGGACGCCGAGCGGCTGGCGGGCATCCCGTGCGTGCTGGTGCACGGCCGCTTCGACCTGGGCGGCCCGCCGGACACCGCCTGGCAGCTGGCCCGCGCCTGGCCCGGCGCCGAGCTGACGATCGTCGAGGACGCGGGGCATCTGGGAGGCGACGCCAAGCGCGGCCATGTCCTGGCCGCCCTCGACCGGTTCGCGCGCGCGGAGAGCGGATGAGCGGGGGCGGGGGGCCGTCACCGGCCATGAGACGGCGGCCCGTCTGACCTCCGGCACCCTGTAAAGCCCGTTCACCAGACCCGCTGCGCGGGGGACAGCCCACAGTGGCGTCTGCGGCGGGGAGCCGTCATGCCGCTCATCCGGACCCTTCGGCCGGGCCCGTGCAGGCCGGCGCTGTCGCGTCCGGCGCGCTTCCCGCCGCCGGCCACGCGGCCATCGCCGAGTCGGCGATGCGCTCCAGCGTCTCCCGTCCGGCCCCGTCCCACGCCTGTTGGTTCATCCCTTGGATGACCGCCGCGTAGAAGGCCGCAAGGCCGTCGGCGTCCGTGCCGGCCGGAAGGCGCCCTGCATCGAGGTCGGTGCGGATGCAGGCGGCGATGGCCGCCTTGGACTCCTCGCGCAGGGCGCGCAGCTTGTCCTTCACGTCCTGCGAGCCGGGGCCGCAGTTGGTCGCCCCGGTGATGATGAGACAGCCCGGCGGGTGGTGGGGGTCGGTGTAGTCGGCGGCGAGGTGACGGAGCATCCGCGTGAGGGCCGTACGGGCGTCGGGGCCCTGCGGCGGGCCTGCGGCGTAGCTACGCGTGTACAGCCCGACGGCCTCGTCGAACAGCCGCTTCTTGTCGCCGAAGGCGGCGTACAGGCTCGGCGGGTTGATGCCCATCGCCCTGGTGAGGGAGGCGATCGAGGTCGTGTCGTAGCCGTGCGTCCAGAACTCGTGGAGCGCGATGGCCAGGGCTTCTTCGCGGTCGAAGGCGCGCCGGGCTCGGCCAGGCCCGGTCTGTGCGGGGCTCTTCTCACTGCTCACGAACCCCACCCTACCTCAGCTATAGCGATCGCTACAGGTTTTCTGCTAGCTTCCGGGGCGTCGCGCTTTTAGCGATCACTAAAGACGCTTTCGCGCCACTACGCCTGGCTGCTTCTCCGAAAGGGACCACCCGTGACCACCGCACCCACACTCACCGGCCTCTCCCGCACCACCCGGGGCTCCGGCCCCGGCCTCCTCCTCGCCCACGGCGCCGGCGGCGGGATCGAAGCCAACTACGGGCCGATCCTGGACGGACTGGCCGCACAGCACACCGTCGTCGGAGTGGACTTCCCGGGCGCCGGCAGGACTCCGCAGTCCCGGACGCCCCTGGACGCGGACGAGTTGGCGGACCAGATGGTGGCCGCCGCAGACGCCGAAGGGCTCGACACGTTCGCGGTCAGCGGCTACTCGCTCGGTGGGCCCGTCGCGATCCGCCTCGCCGCACGCCACCCCGAGCGGGTCACCGCGCTCATCCTCAGCGCCACATTCGCCCACGCCGACACCCGCACCGACCTGGCCGCCTCCATCTGGCAACAGCTCTACGAGTCCGGTCAGCACACCCTGCTGGCCGGCTACCTGAATCTGATGGCGCCCGGTGAGGGCACCCTGAACGCCCACACCCCCGCCCAGGTCCACCACTCCGCCGAGCAACTCGCCTCCGCGATCCCGCCCGGCACCGGAGACCACGTCGACCTGGTCCGCCGCATCGACGTACGCGCCGACCTCGCCGGGATCGCGGTGCCGACCCTCGCCGTCATCACCACCGAGGACCCCCTCATCTCCCCAGCGCTGCAGCGCCACCTCGCCGCCCGCATCTCCACGGCCGAAGTCGCCGAGCTGCCCACCGGACACCTGCCGTTCGCCGAACGCCCGCAGGAATGGCTGAAGCTCATCACCGGCTTCCTCGCACGGCACTGAACGCCCCGGCGGAGGCGGGCAGGCGACGCGCCTGCCGGGACCACCGGCGCCGGCAGACCTCAACCGGCTGCCGCGTCGAGTCGCTGCGGTACTTCCACGCGAGGGCCCCGAGAGTGCGGCGGCGGTCGGTCCACCGCCGCCCGCGGACCGGGTCGGCCGGCCTCGAAGGCTTGACCGGTCCCTCGTCACCTCCGTGATCACTCATCCGGACGGGCACATCCGATCAGCTGGTCAGCCCCTCACGGAGAAGCGCTCTCACCGAGTGCCGAGCGCAGGAAGCCGACCAGTTCGTCGGTGCGCTCGCCCACGAAGAAATGGTCGCCCGGCACGGGACGGAAGGTGAAGCGTCCGTCGGTGAGGTCCTGCCAGGCGCGCATGGAGCGGGGCGGCAGCGAGGAGTCCGCCAGCCCGGCCAGCGCCGTGACCGGGCAGCGCAGCCGGGGCCCCTCCGCCGGTGCGTACGTCTCCACGAGGGTGAAGTCGGCGCGCAGTGCGGCGGCGGCCAGCGCGACGGCTGCCGGGTCGTCGAAGAGTTCGACGGGCACCTGCCCGTACAGGCCCAGAGTGGTCATGAACGCGGCGCGGGGCAGGTCGTGCACCGGCTCGCGGTCGAGCGGCAGGTGCGGCGGGCGCTGCGCCGCGACGGTCAGCCCGCGCGGCGGCTGCCCGGCGGCCTCCAGCCTGCGGGCGGCCTCGTAGGCGACCAGTGCGCCCAGGCTGTGCCCGAACAGCGCGTAGCCCGCCTCCGCCTCCTTCGTCAGCTCCGCCAGCACGGGCAGCAGCTCCGCCATCAGGCCGTCCATCGTGGTGTGGGCCGGCTCGGTCGCCCTGCCCTCCCGGCCGGGCAGCTGCACCGGCAGCACCTCGACGTCCGCGGCGAGCAGCCGCTGCCACGGGCGGTAGGCGGACGCCCCCTGCCCGGCGCACGGGAAGCACAGCAGCCGTGTCCGGGCCCGGCGGCCCTGTGCGGCGCCCGGCGCGGGGGCGGCGGCGGGCGGCGGGAACGGCAGCCAGGGGTCGGCACCCGGCACCGGGGCGGTCGTACTCATGCGGTGATGATCCCTGCGATGGCGCGTACGGTCGGGTTCTCGATGAGGGTGGCGATCGGCAGTTCGGTGTCGAACTCCCGGCGCACCCGGGCCGCGAGCTGGACGCCGACGAGCGAGTTGCCGCCGAGGGCGAAGAAGTCGTCGTCCATGCCGATGTCGTCGATGCCCAGCGCGTCGGACCACAGCTTCGCCAGCCGTTCGTGGGTGCTCGGCGGGGTACCGTCCGCTGCCGGTCGCGCGCCTCGCCCGGCCGTCCTGGCGGCCGGGACGGCCACCTCGCCGCCGGGCTCCGGCGCCTGTCCGGCCTGCGCGATCACGTTCTGGGTGAGTGCCTCGACGGCGCGCAGCCGCTGGTGCATGCCCTCCGGGACGACGACGACCTGCGGTCCGAGCCGGTCGCTGAGGATGTGCCACAGCGCCTGGAGGCCCTCTTCGGGGCGGATCGCGAACGCGCCGCCGATGCCCGGCCGGGCGGGTGGGCCGGCCGGCGGGTCGGTGGGCGCCTGCGCGGAGGGTTCGGCGGGCCGCACGGCAGAAGCGGGCCGCCCAGGTGTCGGTGCGGTGCTCGGACGCGTCGTCAGGCTGTCGCGGAACGCACCCGGGTCCCAGATCCGGACCGTGTAGCCCGTCACGTCCACCACCTCGCGGCCTTCCGCGTCGGTGAGGGTGAGGTCGAAGGTGACCATCGTGCGGTGTGCGCCGCGCCGCCGCGTGTACACGTGTACGACCGGCGGAAGCGGGCCGCCCAGCGTGACGCCGCTGATGGTGAACGGCAGGTAGCTCTCCCCCGTGGGCCCGAGCTCCGGCAGGTAGACGGCGTTGGAGGTCGCGGCGTCGAACAGCGCCGGATGCAGCGGGTAGTCGGCCAGCTCAGCGAGGTACGGCTCGGGCATCTCGATACGCGCGAGGGCCGAGGAGCCGTCGCGCCGCAGTTCGGCGACATTCGTCCAGCGCGGCCCGAAGTCGATGAGCCCCGGCTCGGGCTCGTACGGCTCGGTGTCGGGCTTGACGACGGGGAAGCACTCGCGCAGCACCTCCAGATCGTGCACGTGCGCCGGGCTCTTGGGCGCCGTACGGACGTGTCCGGTGGCGTGCTCCGTCCACTCCTCCTCGTCACCGCGGCGGCTGGCGACGGTGAAGCGGTAGCCGTCCCGTTCGGGGTCGAGCGTCGTGCGCAGGGTGGTCGGCGCGGTGAGCGTGAGGACGGAGAGGAACGTGACGTCGCTCAGCAGCAGCGGCGTCGCCGCCACCGGGTCACCCGCCAGCGCCTCGGCACCCGCGGCCCGCGCCATCTCCAGGTACGCCGTCGCGGGCCACACAGGTGTGCCCGCGACGCGGTGCTCCCGGGAGACCCAGTGGCTCTCCCCGTCCACGACGGCGCGATAGGCGATACGGGCACCGGCGTCGGCACCGGCGTCGGCACCCGCGCCGGCGTCGGCGCCAGCGCCGACGTCGACCCGCTCACCGAGGAGCGGATGGACCCCGGGCCCGGGGTCGGCTTCCGCCCCGGGGTCGGGTTCCGCCCCGGGCGCGTGGTCGGCCGCGGTGGCCAGCGCTCCCGCGTCCACTGTGGTGCCGCCGGCCTGGAGGGCGCGGAAGGCGGCCGGGGCGAGGGCGTCCGCCTTGGCCGCCATGCCGACCTCGGCCCAGGCGTCCCAGTTGACGGAGACGGTGAAACCGGGGCCTTCGGCCGCGCGGGCGTGGGCGTAGGCGTCCATGAACGCGTTGGCCGCGGCGTAGTCCGTCTGCCCGAGGTTCCCGGCGACCGAGGTGATGGAGGAGAAGAGCACCATCAGCTCCACCCGCTCCCCCAGCAGCCGGTCCAGCACGAGGGTGCCCGAGACCTTCGCCGCCATGACGCGTTCCGCCTCGGCGCGGCTCTTGAGGGCGAGCAGGCCGCCACCCGGAACGCCCGCGGTGTGGAAGACGCCGTCGATCGGGCCGTACTCGTCCTCGGCCTGTCCGACGACAGCGCGCATCGCCCACTCGTCCGTCACGTCGGCGCGGCACACCAGCACCTCGGCGCCGTACCCCTCGACGCGCCGCAGCAGCCGCACCGTCTCCCGTACCCCGGCGTCGGTTCCGGCGCCGCGTCCGCCGTCCTCGGCGGCGATCCGGTCCCACTCCTCGCGGGGCGGGAAGGCGGAGCGGGAGGTGAGAACGAGGCGGGCGCGTACGGCCTTCGCGAGTCCTTCGGCGACGGCCAGCCCGATACCGCCGAGCCCGCCGGTGATCAGGTAGGTGCCGCGTTCCCGCAGGGGGCCCGCGGCTCCGTGGACGCGTGGTGCGGGCACGGGGGCGAAGGAGAGCAGCCAGCGGCGGCGACCGCGCAGTGCGACCCAGCGGTCGCCGCAGGCGGCGAACGCGGGGGCGGTGCCGCCCGCCCTGCCCAGCTCCTCCAACAGTCCCGTCCCGAAGCGCTGTTCGGCCAGGTCGAGGCAGCGGACGGCGATGTCGGGCAGCTCTTTGGCCAGGACGTCGCAGACACCGGTCACCGCGGCGCGGGCGGGCTCGACCGGTTCGGCACCGGAGACCGCGCGCAGCCGGGAGCCGGCCACGTCCCAGCGCATGCCGGGCGCCAGTGCGGTGGTGCGCTCGGCGTACGCCTGGGCGAGGAAGAGCACGCTGAAGAAGCCGAGGTCCAGCCAGCCGCCGACGTCGTCGGGGCGGCAGGTACGGTCGGGCGGTCCGAACAGCCAGCCGTGCAGGACGCGGTGCGGCGTCAGTCCGTCGGCGGCCAGGGCGTCCGCCAGTGCGTCGTAGTCCTCGCGTGCCCCGGGGCGCAGCAGGTAGCGGCTGCCGGTCAGACGCGCGAAGGACTCGCCCGGTTCGACCGTGACGACCTGGCCGCCCGCGCGGCGCAGCGCCGTGACCGTCTCGTCGAGGCCCTCGCCCCGGCGGAAGACCAGCCAGGTGCGGGCCAGGGGGGCGGTGG
>NZ_JASKYT010000323.1:0-8044 GCF_041028275.1 Streptomyces sp. PU-14G | reverse complement strand
GGTCGGGTGGAGGGGGTGCGCCGCGAGGAGCCGGTCCACGCCGGGCGGCCGGGGCGCTTGACGACGGGGGCGAAGACCTCGGCGATCTCCTCCTTGTTCAGCGTCTCCTTCTCCAGCAGGGCCAGGACGAGGTTGTCGAGGACGTCGCGGTTCTCCACCAGGATTTCCCAGGCTTCGTTGTGCGCCGTCTCGATCAGCTTCTTGACCTCCTCGTCCACCAGCCCGGCGACCTCCTCGGAGTAGTCGCGCTGGTGGGCCATCTCCTTGCCCAGGAAGGGCTCGGACTGGTCGGAGCCGAACTTGATGGCGCCCAGCCGCTCGGTCATGCCGTACTGGGTGACCATCGCCCGGGCCGTGGCCGTGGCCTTCTCGATGTCGTTGGCCGCGCCCGTGGTCGGGTCGTGGAAGACGAGCTCCTCGGCCGCGCGACCGCCCATCATGTAGGCGAGCTGGTCGAGCATCTCGTTCCGCGTGGTGGAGTACTTGTCCTCGTCGGGGAGCACCATCGTGTAGCCCAGGGCCCGGCCTCTGGACAGAATGGTGATCTTGTGGACGGGGTCGGAGTTCGGTGAGGCCGCCGCGACCAGGGCGTGTCCGCCCTCGTGGTACGCGGTGATCTTCTTCTCCTTGTCGCTCATGATCCTGGTCCGCTTCTGCGGGCCTGCCACGACGCGGTCGATCGCCTCGTCCAGATACTTGTTGTCGATCAGCTTCTGGTCGCCACGGGCCGTGAGCAGGGCGGCCTCGTTGAGGACGTTGCTCAGGTCGGCGCCGGTGAAGCCGGGGGTGCGCCGGGCGACCGCACTCAGATCCACGTCGGGCGCCATCGGCTTGCCCTTCTGGTGGACCTGGAGGATCTCCAGGCGGCCCTGCATGTCGGGCCTGTCGACCGCGATCTGCCGGTCGAAACGGCCGGGGCGCAGCAGCGCCGGGTCCAGGATGTCGGGCCGGTTGGTGGCGGCGATCAGGATGACGCCGCCCTTCACGTCGAAGCCGTCCATCTCGACCAGCAGCTGGTTCAGCGTCTGCTCGCGCTCGTCGTGGCCGCCGCCCATGCCGGCGCCCCGGTGGCGGCCGACGGCGTCGATCTCGTCGACGAAGACGATGGCCGGCGCGTTGGCCTTGGCCTGCTCGAACAGGTCGCGCACCCGGGAGGCGCCGACACCGACGAACATCTCGACGAAGTCGGAGCCGGAGATCGAGTAGAAGGGCACGCCGGCCTCGCCCGCGACGGCGCGGGCCAGCAGCGTCTTACCCGTGCCCGGAGGGCCGTAGAGCAGCACGCCCTTGGGAATCTTGGCACCGACCGCCTGGAACTTGGCCGGCTCCTGCAGGAACTCCTTGATCTCCTGGAGCTCCTCGACGGCCTCGTCCGAACCTGCCACGTCGGTGAACGTCGTCTTCGGGGTGTCCTTGGTGATGAGCTTGGCCTTGGACTTCCCGAAGTTCATCACTCGGGAGCCGCCGCCCTGCATCTGGTTCATCAAGAACAGGAAGATGACGATGATCAGCACGAACGGCAGGAAGGAGATCAGCATCCCGACGAACGGGTTCTGCTTCTGCGGTGCGACCGTGTATCCCTTCGGGATCTCCTTCTGGTCGTACTTCTGCTGAAGCTCCTTGGCGATGTCGACGCCCTGGTCGTCGATGTAACTCGCCTTGATCTTGTCGCTGTCCTCGACCTTGGCGCCGTCCTTGAGCTCCAGCTTGACGATCTGTTCGTCGCCCGTGGTGAGCTCGGCGGACTTCACCTTGTCCTGTCGGATCGCCTGTACGACCTGGCCGGTGTCCACCGTCTTGAAGCCGCCGGACGAGCCGACGACCTGCATCAACACGACCACGGCAAGGACGGCCAGCACGATCCACATGACCGGCCCGCGGAAGTATCGCTTCACGTCCATCCATACGGAGCGCGTGCGCCCCGTCCCTCCTGCCACAGTGAGTTGAAAAGCCTGACCTTCGGACGGTACCCCAGCATTGTCACCCGGCGCCGCCGAGGACGGTCAACCACACCGTCCTCCGCACGTCCAACGAGGGGAACCGTCCCTGTGTTCCCGGCCCGAAACCCCGTACGGCAACGCGGGGGTTCTCGCACCGAAAGCCTGTACGAAATGCGTCAGCCGCCGTAGACGTGCGGGGCGAGCGTGCCGACGAAGGGGAGGTTGCGGTACTTCTCCGCGTAGTCGAGCCCGTAGCCGACGACGAACTCGTTGGGGATGTCGAACCCCACCCACTTCACGTCGATCGCCACCTTGGCCGCGTCCGGCTTGCGCAGCAGTGTGCACACGTTCAACGAGGCGGGCTCGCGCGAGCCGAGGTTCGACAGCAGCCACGACAGCGTCAGGCCCGAGTCGATGATGTCCTCGACGATCAGGACGTGTCTGCCCTTGATGTCGGTGTCCAGGTCCTTGAGGATGCGGACCACCCCCGAGGACTGGGTGCCCGCTCCGTAGGAGGAGACCGCCATCCAGTCCATCGTCGCCGGGGTGGACAGCGTCCGTGCCAGGTCGGCCATCACCATGACCGCGCCCTTGAGCACCCCGACCAGCAGCACGTCCTTGCCCGCGTACTCCGCGTCGATCCTCGCCGCCAGCTCAGCCAGCTTCGCGTCGATCTCTTCCTTGCTGACCAGCACCGACTCCAGGTCCGTGCCCATGTCTTTCTCGTCCACCCGTGCCGCTCTCGCTCGTCGAGTCCGCCAAGGTCCCGACCCGCCGGGAGACCGGACGGTCGACCCGGGTGGGTGCCCGGACGCCGGTCAGTTCGGTGAGCCGTGCCGAACGACCAGTCTGCCACCCTGCCGTGCGACCTCCACACGCCCGGGGAGGTTCAACGCCCGCTGGCCGCGCCACGCGGTCAGCAGCCGGTCCATCTCCTCGATGTGCCGGGCGAAGAGGGAGCCGGCCGGCGAGCCCGCCTCGATCGCGGCCCGGCGCAGCACCCGGCGGCGCACCGCGGGCGGCAGCGCGTACAGCCGCGCGACATCCAGTTCCACGCGTACGTCCGATCCGGCGACGGGGTCGCCCGGCTGCGCGGCCACGGCCCGCGCCACCGCACCCGCCGCCGCGTCGGAGCCGGCCTGGGACCCCGGCACCGCCACGGGGTCGGCCTCCGAGCGGGGCCCGGGCGCCGTCTCGGGCATCTCCTCCACGCGGGGCCCGGGCGCCGTCTCGGGCATCTCCTCCACGCGGGGCCCGGGCGCCGTCTCGTAGGTGTCCTCGGGCGAGGCGGCCTGCTGGGGGGTGCGCAGGACCGCACGCTCGGCGTCGTCCGTCCAGGCGTCCAGCGCGTCGGCGTCGTCGCGGGAGAGCTGGGCCGTACGCGCCAGCGCCTCGATCACGCCCTTGCCGAGCGCCTTCTCCAGGGCGGGCAGCGCCTCGTGGCGCACCCGGGAGCGGGTGTAGGCGGGGTCCGTGTTGTGCGGGTCGTCCCAGACTGGGAGCGACTGGACCATGCACGCCTTGCGGGTGGTCTGGCGGTCCACGCCCAGGAACGGACGCCGGTAGCGGCCCTGCGGCCCAGAGACCGCGGCCATGCCCGACAGCGAGCGGGTGCCGGAGCCGCGGGCCAGGCCGAGCAGCACCGTCTCGGCCTGGTCGTCGCGCGTGTGGCCGAGCAGGACGGCGGCAGCGCCGTACCGCTCGGCGACCTCGTCGAGCGCGGCGTAGCGCGCCTCACGCGCGGCAGCCTCCGGCCCGGTGCTGGTGCGGCCGATCCGCACGGCGACCGACTCGACCGGGTCGAGGCCGAGACCGGTGAGGCGGCCTGCCACGTCCTCGGCCCGTTCGGCGGAGCCGGCCTGGAGGCCGTGGTCGACCGTGACGCCTCCCGCGCGCACGCCGAGGCGGGGGGCCTCGAAGGCGAGCGCCGACGCGAGCGCCATGGAGTCGGCGCCGCCTGAGCAGGCCACCAGGACGAGCGGCGGCAGCGGCTCCGCGGGGGCGGCCGTGGGGGCCGTCGGGGCCGAGGCCGCGGGGGCTGCTGCCGCGGGGGCTGCTGCCGCGGGGGCTGCTGCCGTGGGGTCGGCCGGGTGCGTCGCGGTGCCGGCGGCGGCCACCTGCCCGGCCTGCGGGGCCGAGGCGCTGAGCACGTCGTGGAGTGTGCGGCGTACCGCCAGGCGTATCGCGGCGACCGCGGGGTGGGGACCCATGTCCGATTCACTTCCTCGTCAAGGATCTGCGCCTACGCCGCGGGTGGGGGCTCCGCGGTACTCGGGGCGCTTGGGGGGAGTTGAAGGCCGACTCTTATCACGCTGGGTATGCCGATGGTGACAGAGACGAACCGTGTTACCCGAGCATCGCACGCGTACCCCGCCCACACGGTCCCTCGGAAGAGTGATTGGAACCGCGTCCGAAGCGCCCCACGGCGCCTCACTCGGCCTTGCGGTGCACCCGCGCGATCCACTCGGCGGGCGCGGCGATCTCCGCCTTCGTCGGCAGGGTGTTCGGGGAGGTCCACACCCGGTTGAACCCCTCCATGCCCACCTCGTCCACCACGGCGCGCACGAACCGCTCCCCGTCCCGGTACTGGCGCAGCTTCGCGTCCAGCCCCAGCAGCTTGCGCAGCGCCAGGTCGAGCCGGCTCGCGCCGCTGGCACGGCGCTTTTGGAACTTCTCCCGGATCTCCGTGACCGACGGGACGACCTGCGGCCCCACCCCGTCCATCACGTAGTCGGCGTGGCCCTCCAGCAGCGACATCACGGCCGTCAGCCGGCCGAGGACCTCGCGCTGCGCCGGGGTCTGCACCAGCTCGACGAGGCTGGGCTTCTCCTCCGCCCCGGCCTCGGCGGCCCCCTGGTCACCCTCGCCCGGCTTGCCGCCGCTCAGCGCCTGCACGGCCTCCCTGACCCGCTCCAGCAGCGTGGAGGGATCGATGTCGGTCTGCTCCAGGAACGCCTGGATCTCCATCCGCAGGTGATCACGGAGCCAGGGCACGGCCGTGAACTGCGTACGGTGCGTCTCCTCGTGCAGGCACACCCACAGCCGGAAGTCGTGCGGGTCCACCTTCAGCTCCCGCTCGACGCTCACGATGTTCGGCGCCACCAGCAGCAGGCGCCCGCCGCCGTCCGCACCGCCCGGCAGGTCACGGCCCGCCGGGGCGAACGTCTCGTACTGCCCCAGCACCCGGGAGGAGAGGAACGACAGCAGCATCCCCACCTCGACGCCGGTGACCTTGCCGCCGACGGCGCCCAGCACAGCGCCGCCCGGCACCCCGGCACGGCGCTCCTGCACCTTCTTCAGCAGCGGGGAGAGCAGCTCGCGGAAGCCCGCGACATTGGCCTTCACCCAGCCGGCGCGGTCCACCACGAGAACAGGGGTGTCCGCCTGCTCACCGGTGGGACTCAGCTTGGTGAAGCCGCGCACGTGCTCCTCGGAGGCCTCGGCGTGCCGCCGCAGCTCCGCGACGATGCCGCGCGCCTCCTCCCGGCTCACCTCAGGGCCCGGCCGTCCGAGCCGGGTCGCGGTCGAGACCGCGAGATTCCAGTCGACCATCTCCACACCACCGAGGCTCGTCATTCCTTCACCGTACGTGCCGTGCGCGCCGTCCGGGAGGCGACCGGAGGACCAGGCGTCCCTTAGGGGAGCGGGCCCGGTCTCCCGGGTCGCCGAACGGCGCGGCCCGCGTCTTTCCGGGGTTCACCGGCGGCGCGGGACGGCTTGCCCCCGTGGTACCCGCCGTTCGGCGGCGGTATCTCGTGCCGGTCGGCTCAGTCCGGCTCCCGCCGCCCGGCGGCGGTGTCGCGTGCGGTCGGCTCAGCCCGCGGACGGCGAGTCGCGGCAGCCGCAGTTGGCGAGGGTGGAGGCCATGCGGTCGAGCGACTTCTCCGCCGCGTCGGCGCCCGGGGCGCCGCTGGTCATGAAGGCGAAGGCCAGCATCCGCCCGTCCGCGTCCACCACCGTGCCCGCCAGCGTGTTCACCCCGGTCAGCGTGCCGGTCTTCGCCCGTACGAGGCCCGCGCCCGGCTCGCCCCGCTCGCCGCCGTAGCGGTCGTCCAACGTGCCGGTGAACCCGGCGACGGGCAGGCCTGTCAGTACGGTGCGCAGGTCCGGCCGGTGGGGATCGGCCGCCAGAGTGAGCAGCCTCGTCAGCAGCGCGGGCGAGACCCGGTCGCCGCGGTCGAGGCCGCTGCCGTCCTCGAAGCGGGCCCCCTTGACGGGCAGGCCGAGCCGCTCCAGCGTCTTCTTGACCGCGCGGCCCGCCCCCTCGAAGCTCGCGGAAGCGTCCTCGGCCAGCGCCGTCTGGCGGGCGAGGGCCTCGGCGATGTCGTTGTCGCTGTTGGTGAGCATCCGCTCGACCAGCGCGCTCAGCGGCTGCGACCGGTGCGCGGCGAGCGTGTGTGCGTCCTCGTGCGCCGTGCGCTCCTTCGGCTCCCCCTCGACGGTGACGCCCGCCTTCCGCAGGCGGTCGGCGAACAGGGCGGCGGCCTCCCGCGCCGGGTCGGCTGCCCGGGGCGCGGGGCCGTGGTCGCTGCCGTCGCTCCTGCCCTCCTCCACCATCAGGGGGGTGACGCGGGCGATGTTCTCGTTGGGCCCGATGGGGTGCTGTTCGGTCCCCTCGTAGAGCGAGGTGTCGTAGCGGACGCGCACGTCCTCGACACCCTTCTTCTCCAGGGCGCGGGCAGCCTCCTCGGCCAGGTCCCGCACCTGGCCCTCGGTCAGCGTGGGGTCGCCGCCGCCGACCAGGGTGACGCGGTCCCCCCTGCCCACCGCCCTGGTGGCGATGCGGTAGGTGTCCCCGCGCGCCTTCAGCGCGGCGACGGCCGTCGCCAGCTTGATCGTGGAAGCGGGCGCGGAGACTTTCGAGGCACCCTTCGAGAACAGCTGCCGGCCGGTGACGGCGTCCACGACCGACGCGTGGCGCACCGTGCCGAGCGCCCCGTCCTCGATCAGCGGTTCGAGCGTGTCGGCGAGCGCCGAGACCGTGGGCGGCGGCACCTGCTCGGGGCGGGTCCCGCCCGACCCGCTCTGCGGCCCGCCCGCTCCCTGGTCCCGGCGTGCCGTCGGCCCGGCCGCGGCCAGCACCTGCGGCGCCGTGAGCACGGGAGCGCCCCCGCCTGGCGTGTGGTCCCCGCCACTTCCCGCCCCTTGCCGGGCCGCCCACACCCGCTCGGCCGTACGCTGACCCGAGTCCCACGGCCCCGCGGCGGTCACCGCCACCAGCGCGACCACGAGTCCCAGTGCGGCGGAGGCGGCGGCCAGCCGCACGGTCTGGCGCTGCTGCGGGGCGGCGGCCCGCCAGCGACGTCGGGCCGCACGCACGGTGACCCGGGCACGGCCACGCGCCCGACGGGCCACCCGGGAAGCGGAACGGAATGCCCGGTTCGCGGTGTCACGCACCTTCGCTACGGCGTCATGCACCACGACCAGCCCCTTTCGCGAGCACACATGTGCGTGGGGGACACTTAATCACCAGACTGGAGTTCTTCTGGGGGACGGCCCCCAGGGCACACGAGTGCTGATCTCATCATGATCTATACGGAGGAGCCTCCCTTGGAGTTCGACGTCACCATCGAGATCCCGAAGGGCTCGCGGAACAAGTACGAGGTCGACCACGAGACGGGCCGCATCCGCCTCGACCGCCACCTGTTCACCTCGACCGTGTACCCTGCGGACTACGGCTTCGTCGACGGCACCCTGGGCGAGGACGGCGACCCGCTCGACGCGCTCGTCCTGCTGGAGGAGCCCACCTTCCCCGGGTGCATCATCAAGTGCCGCGCCATCGGGATGTTCCGCATGACCGACGAGGCCGGCGGCGACGACAAGCTGCTGTGCGTGCCCGCCTCCGACCCGCGGATGGAGCACCTGCGCGACATCCACCACGTCAGCGAGTTCGACCGGCTCGAGATCCAGCACTTCTTCGAGGTCTACAAGGACCTGGAGCCCGGTAAGTCCGTCGAGGGGGCTGACTGGGTGGGGCGGGCTGAGGCGGAGTCCGAGGTGGAGGCTTCGATCAAGCGGCTTGCTGCCGCGGGGCACTGAGCCTTTCTCTCTCTGTTGCCGTTCCCTTGGGGCGGGCCCCCCATGGCCTTCCCCTTTCTGTGGGC
>NZ_JASKYT010000322.1:0-8377 GCF_041028275.1 Streptomyces sp. PU-14G | reverse complement strand
GTGGTCGGCATGCGGGCCTTCTCCTCGGGGCGGGGCGGGGTGGTGGGCGGTCGTCGTCCTTGAGCAATGATCGATCAAAAGTTAACGTACCTCATCTCGGCGACAACGAGGCGTCCTTGCGATGCCGCCCCGCGGCCGCCGCAGCCACCACAGCCGCCCCGCGCACCCGCCCGCCAGCGGCGGGAGCGTGCCTTGGAGGAGGGATCGCCCGTGTCCGCTGTCGCGCCGGAGGGGCGCAGAATGCTGCGCCTGGAGGTCAGGAACAGCCAGACGCCCATCGAGCACAAACCGGAGTGGATCAAGACGCGGGCGCACATGGGCCCCGCCTACACCGCACTCCAGGACCTCGTGCGCTCGCAGGGTCTGCACACCGTCTGCCAGGAGGCCGGCTGCCCCAACATCTTCGAATGCTGGGAGGACCGCGAGGCGACGTTCCTCGTCGGAGGCGAACGCTGCACCAGGCGCTGCGACTTCTGCCTGATCGACACCGGCAGGCCGCAGCCGCTGGACCGCGACGAGCCGCGCAGGGTGGCCGAGTCCGTCAGCGCCATGGACCTCAACTACGCGACCATCACCGGAGTCGCCCGCGACGACCTGCCCGACGGTGGCGCCTGGCTGTACGCCGAGACCGTACGCCGCATCCACGCCCGCACCGCCGATCGCGCGGACGGGCGCACGGGCGTCGAACTGCTCGCGCCCGACTTCGAGGCGCGGCCCGACGCACTGGCCGAGGTCTTCTCCTGCCGCCCCGAGGTCTTCGCACACAACATGGAGACGGTGCCCCGCGTCTTCCGCCGGGTCCGCCCCGGCTTCCGCTACGAGCGCTCCCTGAACGTCCTGACCCGGGCCCGCGAGGCCGGACTGGTCACCAAGTCCAACCTGATGCTCGGCCTGGGCGAGACGCGCGCCGAGATCAGCGAGGCGCTGCGCCTGATGCACGAGGCGGGATGCGAACTGCTCACCCTCACCCAGTACCTGCGCCCCTCCCCCCGGCACCACCCCGTCGAGCGCTGGGCCAAGCCCGCGGAGTTCGTCGAGCTGAAGGAGGAGGCCGAGGAGATCGGCTACGCCGGCGTCATGGCAGGCCCCCTCGTCCGCTCCTCCTACCGTGCGGGCCGCCTCTACGAGCAGGCCGTCGCGCGCCGGGGCCTCGCACCGCAGGCCCTCGCCCGGTGAGGCGGCGGCCCGCCCCGACCCGCGCTCCGCCTCGCGCGGCCCCCGCCTGGCCGCCTGGCAGCCGGCCGGCCCGCCGCCGAGCCGCGCGGTACGGGCACCCGCTGGTGGGCCGCCGTCCGGGCGCGCCTCCTCGGGGGCGACGGCGGTCGTGCCTCTCTCCCCGCCGTCACGCCGCCGTCACGGCGGTCCGACAGCGGGTGAGACGCACGTCACACCGACTCGTGTCACACTGGGCCGGGACGGCTCGTCAAAGGGGTGTAACCGTCGGCACGACGCAGTGGAGCACATCATGGAAGCACGCCTGAACCCCTTCACCAACCCGGTCCTCGGCAAGGTCTTCAAGCACTTCATCGCCGCCGACAAGGTGATCGGGGAGACCTCGCTGCCCGCCGCCACGCAGGAACTGGTGAAGCTGCGCGCCAGCCAGATCAACGGCTGCGGCTTCTGCACCGACATGCACTTCAAGGACGCCGTGCACGCCGGGGAGTCCGCTGAGCGCCTCAACATGGTCGCCGCCTGGCGGGAGGCCACGGTGTTCACCGAGGCCGAGCGCGCGGCGCTGGAGCTGACCGAGGAGGCCACCCGCATCGCCGACACGGCGGGCGGAGTCTCCGAGGAGGTGTGGGCCAAAGCCGCCAAGCACTACGACGAGGAGCAGCTCGCCGCCCTGGTGGGGGTCATCTCCATTATCAACGCCTTCAACTCCGGCAACGTCATGCTGCGGACGCCGGCGGGTGACTACCAGCCCGGCCAGCACGGCTGACCTCGTCGGTGAGGCGGGGGAGGGGCGAGCACCGCGCGACGAGCCGAGGAACCCTCCGGTTCCGGAAGCCCGGCCCAGGCGGAGCCCGGTCCTAGGGGCCCCAGGCGGAGGCCGGTCCTAGGGGAGGGTCTCGCCGGGTGTCTCGGCGAGGCCGTCCGCGGCCTCGACCTCTTCGCGGGTGACGCCCAGCAGGTAGAGCACGGTGTCCAGGAACGGCACGTTCACCGCCGTGTGGGCCTTCTCCTGTACCAGGGGCTTGGCGTTGAAGGCGACGCCGAGCCCCGCCGCGTTCAGCATGTCGAGGTCGTTGGCGCCGTCGCCGATGGCGACCGTCTGCGCCAGCGGCACCCCCGCCTCACCGGCGAAGCGGCGCAGCAGCCGCGCCTTGCCCGCGCGGTCGACGATCTCGCCCGTGACCCGGCCCGTCAGCCTGCCGTCGACGATCTCCAAGGTGTTGGCGGAGGCGAAGTCGAGCCCCAGCTCCTGCTGGAGCGCGTCCGTGACCTGGGTGAAGCCGCCCGAGACGACGCCCACCTGGTAGCCGAGCCGCTTGAGCGTACGGATCAGGGTGCGCGCGCCCGGCGTCAGCCGCACCTGCTCGCGCACCTTTTCCACGACCGACGCGTCCAGCCCGGCCAGCAGCGCCACCCGCGCGTGCAGGGACTGCTCGAAGTCCAGCTCCCCGCGCATGGCCCGGGTCGTCACCTCGGCGACCTCCGCCTCGCACCCCGCGTGGGCGGCGAACAGCTCGATGACCTCGTCCTGGATGAGGGTGGAGTCCACGTCCATGACGACCAGCCGCTGGGCCCTGCGCTGGAGCCCGGAGGCGACGACGGCGACGTCGACGCCGTACTTCTTCGCCTCCAGCGCCAGCGAGGTGCGCAGCAGCGAGGTCTGCGCCCCCGAGACGTCGAACTCGACGGCCAGCACCGGGTACTTGGCGAGCCGGAAGATGCGGTCGATGTTGCCGCCCGTGGAGGTGATGCTGGCCGCTATGGCCGCGGTCGACTCCGAGGTCAGCGGGTGGCCCAGCACCGTGACGTGCGAGCGGCCCGTGCCGCGCGGCTGGTTGTCACCCGTGCCGGAGATGATCTCGGCTTCCATGCCCATCGACTCGGCCCAGCTGTGCACCGTGGCGCGCAGCTCGCCCTCCGTGCCGGTCCCGGCCGAGGGGGCGGTCACCAGCGCGCACAGCGTGATCCGGCCGCGCGTGACCAGCTGCTCGATGTCGACGACCTCCACGGCGAAGGCCGCGAGGGTGTCGAACAGACCGGCGGTGATACCGGGCCGGTCCCTTCCGAAGATCTTGACGAGGAGGGTCGGGGTGTCGGCGTACGACGGAGGCGTGGCCACATCTGCGCTCATGGTGCTGCCACAGTACCGCCGCCCCGTCGGGCGCCCCGCGTCGGCCCGGCCGCCCGCCCCTTCCGGCCCTCCCCTTCGAACGGCGCCACGGCACCCGTCCGTACCCGTCACGCCGCTTGTCCGCATCAGTCGGGATCGGTGCCGATCCGCCCCGCATCGACGGCAGGGCCCCTTTCTCCCTCTTCTCCCTCACGACCCGCGGACCGAATGGTCACAGCCTGGTCCCTGTCCTCGGCCCGGCTTCCTGTCGGACGGCCACGCCTGGAATAGTTCCCCACGATGTTCGCCATCCCTAGACTCCCTCTCGGCAGGGGGTACCTCGGGGGACAACTTTGTGGGGCATGGAGTGCCGGAACTCGTACTGGAATTGAACGGACAGACCTGGACGCTCGACCCGTCCAGGGCGTACACCCTCGGCCGCGATCCGCAGGGGGACGTCGCGATCGACGACGCCAGGGTCTCCTGGCGGCACGCCACGGTGCGCTGGGGAGGGCGCGCCTGGGTCATTGAGGACCACGGCAGCACCAACGGCACGTACGTGCAGGGGCGTCGGCTCCAGCAGTTGGAGCTCGCCCCCGGCATGAGCGTCCACCTGGGCAACGCAAGCGACGGCCCGCAGCTCACCTTCTCCGCCGGCGCGGGCGGGCAGGCACCGGCCGGCGGCATGTACGCCCAGGGAGCGGCCGCGGACCCGCAGGGTCAGTCCCAGGCGGCGGCCCAGGCGATGGCCCCGCACAGCGCCCCGACGCAGCAGCCGGGCGTCGTGCCCGGCGGCCGGCAGCCCGGCTGGGGTCAGCAGCCTCAGCAGCCGCACCCCGGCTGGCAGCAGCAGGCCCCCCAGATGCAGCAGGCGCCGCAGATGGCGCAGCAGGGTTACGCGCACCAGGCGCCCCCGCAGCAGTTCCCCCAGCAGCAGATGCCGCAGCAGGGCGCCCCCGGCCCGCAGGGGATGGCCCCGCAGGGAATGGCCCCGCAGGGGATGGGCGGCTCCGCCTCGGGCGGTCAGACCGGCGGCGGTGACCGCAGCCCGACGACGTTCCACCAGCTCTCCCTCGGCCGGGTGATGCGCATCGGCCGTGCGCTGGAGAACGACCTGGTCGTCTCCGACCTCCAGGTCTCCCGGAACCACGCCGAGTTCCACGCCTCGCCCGACGGACGCGCCGAGATCCGTGACCTGGGCAGCCACAACGGCACCTACGTCAACGGCCAGCCGATGCCCAAGTCCGGGACGGTGACGATCACCCCCCAGGACATCGTCGGCATCGGCCACTCCACCTTCCGGCTGGTCGGCGACCGGCTGGAGGAGTTCGTCGACACCGGCGACGTCTCCTTCTCCGCCCGGCACCTGACCGTGAAGGTCGACGGCGGCAAGGTCATCCTCAACAACGTCACCTTCGGCGTCCCGGAGAAGTCGCTCATAGGCGTCATCGGCCCCTCCGGATCCGGCAAGTCGACGCTGCTGCGCGCACTGACCGGGTACCGGCCTGCCGACGCCGGTGAGGTCCTCTACGACAACCGCAACCTCTACAAGCAGTTCGCCGAGCTGCGGCAGCGCATCGGCCTCGTCCCCCAGGACGACATCCTCCACAAGGAGCTGAAGGTCCGCACCGCGCTGCGCTACGCGGCCAAGCTCCGCTTCCCCGGCGACGTCGCCGAGGCCGAACGCAACGCCCGCGTCGAGGAGGTGCTGGCCGAGCTCAAGCTCGACATCCACGCCGACAAGCGCGTCACCTCCCTCTCCGGCGGCCAGCGCAAGCGCGTCTCGGTCGCCCTGGAGCTGCTCACCAAGCCGTCGCTGATCTTCCTCGACGAGCCCACCTCGGGCCTCGACCCGGGCATGGACCGCGACGTCATGCAGCTGCTGCGCGGCCTGGCCGACGACGGCCGCACGGTGCTGGTCGTCACCCACTCGGTGGCCGAACTCGGCCTGTGCGACAAGCTGCTGGTGATGGCGCCCGGCGGCGGCGTGGCCTACTTCGGGCCGCCCGAGGAGGCACTGAACTTCTTCGGCTACGACTCGTGGGCCGATGTCTTCTCCGCCTTCGAGAACTACCGCGACTACGACTGGATGGGCCGCTGGCAGGGCTCGCAGCACTACCAGATGTACGCGGCCGACATCGACCAGCAGTCGCCGCAGGACCCCTACGCCGCGCAACAGCAGCAGGCGATGCAGCCGCAACGGCTGCAGAAACCACAGAGCTGGGGCAGTCAGCTGTGGACGCTGATGAGACGCTACATCTCGGTGATCGTCTCGGACCGCTCCTTCCTGGTGCTCTCCTTCGTCACTCCGCTGATCCTCGGTTTCGTCAGCACCCTGATGCCGTCCGACTACGGGCTGACGGCACCGGTGGGCAAGACCAACGGCGACGCGGGGCCGATCCTGCTCATCCTCGCCATCGGCGCCTGCTTCTCCGGCGCGGCCAACTCGGTACGCGAGCTGATCAAGGAACGCGTCATCTACGAACGGGAACGGGCCACAGGACTGTCCCGTTCGGCGTACCTGATGTCGAAGGTCATCGTGCTGGGCGTCGTCGCCGCCATCCAGGGCGTGCTCATGTGCGTCGTCGGCTTCTTCCCGCGCGACCTGCCCGAAGAGGGCCTGCTGATCACCAACCCGGCCCTCGAGATGGCTCTGGTCATGATCGCCCTCGGCGGCACCTCGATGATGTTCGGCCTGATCATCTCCTCGCTGGTGAAGACCTCAGAGAAGACGATGATCCTGCTCGTGCTCTTCGCGGTCGTCCAGGTCGTCTTCACCGGAGTCCTCTTCAAGCTGTTCGACAGCCCCGGCGTGGAGCAGTTCGCCTGGCTGATGCCGTCCCGGTGGGCCATCGCCGGCCTGGGCACCACGGTCGAGCTCGGCCGCCTGATGCCGCAGGACAAGAAGGACCCCACCAACACCGACCCGCTGTGGGACCACTCCCTGGACCAGTGGGCGATGGACGTCGGCATCCTCGTCGTGATGGGCATCCTCTGCTACTTCGTGGTCATCCGCCTGCTGCGCCGCCACGAGCCGGAGATCATGCGCAAGTAAGCCACGCGGAACGTCCCCACGGAGCGAGGGGGCACCTGCGGAAGGGTGCCCCCTCGCGCGCTGTCCGGACGCCCCGGGACCCCGGACCTAGGACCACCGGTCGGCCACCCCCCTGACCACGGTCCGATCCCGCCGGCGCCCGGCCGCGAGTACGGTGATCCGCATGGTCCCCCGTTCCGGGCTCGCCGCGGTCAGCGCGGCACTGCTCGCCATGAACCGCAGGCTTGAGGTGCGCGACGTCCTCCAGACGATCGTCGCCTCCGCCCGCGACCTGCTCGACGCCGAGTACGCGGCCCTCGGCGTCCCCGACGACCACGGCGGCTTCGCCCAGTTCGTCGTCGCCGGGGTCAGCGACGAGCAGTGGAAGGCCATCGGCCCGCTGCCCCGGCAGCACGGCATCCTCGCCGCGATGCTGCACGACGCCACCCCGCAGCGCCTCGCCGACGTCCGCAAGCACCCCCGCTTCGGCGGCTGGCCCTCGGCGCACCCGATGATGGCCGACTTCCTCGGCATGCCCATCGCCGACGGCGAGCAGGTGCTCGGCGCGCTCTTCCTCGCGAACAAGCGCTGTCTCGCGAACGAGCGCAGCTCCGCCGACGAGCGCAACTCTGCCGACGAGCGTTCCTCCGCCGACGAGCGCGGCGGCGCCCGGAGGCGGCGAGGGCGTCCCGCGTCCCAGGAGCGGCCCTGCGCCTTCACCGAGGACGACGAGGAGCTGCTGCGCCTGCTCGCCCAGCACGCCGCCCTCGCCCTCACCAACGCGCGCCTCTACGAGCGCAGCCGCGAGCTGACCATCGCCCAGGAGCGCTCCCGCATCGGCCACGAGCTCCACGACGCGGTCGCCCAGAAACTCTTCTCGCTGCGGCTGACGGCCCAGGCCGCCACCGCGCTGGTCGACCGCGACCCCGCCCGGGCCAAGGCGGAGCTGCACGAGGTCGCGCGGCTGTCCGGGGAGGCGGCCGACGAGCTGCGCGCCGCCGTCGTGGAGCTGCGCCCCGCCGCGCTCGACGAGGACGGGCTGGTGGCGACCCTGCGCACCCAGGCACAGGTCCTCGACCGCGCGCACAGCGCCCGCGTCGACTTCGTGTGCGACGGCGTCAGGGCGCTGCCCTCAGCGCAGGAGGAGGCGCTGCTGCGGGTCGCCCAGGAAGCACTGCACAACGCACTGCGCCACGCCGACGCCTCACACGTCCGTGTCGCTCTCGCCCGCCGCGGTCCGTCCGTCGTCCTGACCGTCACCGACGACGGGGCGGGTTTCGACCCCGCGGCGGTCCGCTCGGCGGGCCGGCACCTCGGGCTCGTCTCGATGCGCGACAGGGCCTCCGGCGTCGGCGGTGCGCTGAGAGTCCACTCGGAGCCCGGCAAGGGCACCGCTGTCTCCATGGAGGTGCCCGGTGGCTGACCGGATCCGTGTCCTGCTCGTCGACGACCACCAGGTGGTGCGGCGGGGGCTGCGCACGTTCTTGGAGGTGCAGGACGACATCGAGGTCGTGGGGGAGGCCGCGGACGGCGACGAGGGAGTCGCCCGCGCCGAGGAGCTGCGCCCCGACGTCGTACTCATGGACGTCAAGATGCCCGGCACCGACGGCGTCGAGGCCTTGCGGCTGCTGCGGGAGCGCGACAACCGGGCCAGGGTGCTGATCGTGACCAGTTTCACCGAGCAGCGCACGGTCGTGCCCGCCCTGCGCGCGGGCGCCGCCGGATACGTCTACAAGGACGTCGACCCGGAGGCGCTGGCGGGCGCCATCCGGTCCGTGCACGCCGGGCATGTGCTGCTCCAGCCCGAGGTCGCCGGCGCGCTGCTCAGCGACGACCAGGGCGGCGCGGGGCGCGGCCCCGCGCTCACCGAGCGGGAACGCGAGGTGCTCGGCCTGATAGCGGACGGCCGCTCCAACCGGGAGATCGCGCGGGCCCTCGTGCTGTCGGAGAAGACGGTCAAGACGCACGTCTCCAACATCCTGATGAAGCTGGACGTGGCCGACCGCACCCAGGCGGCCCTGTGGGCGGTCCGCCACGGGGTGACGGGGTGACGGGGTGAC
>NZ_JASKYT010000321.1:0-6864 GCF_041028275.1 Streptomyces sp. PU-14G | reverse complement strand
ACCCCGAGCCCCGGCCCTGGCCCCGCGAACTTGGCCGAATGACAACGCCGCACCGAACCGGCTCTGTACGAGACGGCCAAGATGCCACTACAGTAAGTGCTCTCATTATCTCCGAGGAGAAGGAAAGGAGGAAAACCGTGTCGACCCGCCTGTGCTCCTGGATCCCCGGCCCCGTAAGGGGTGGCATGATCCGAAAGCGGCGAGAAGCTGTGGGAATGGCCGGATCCTTCACCTTCTCCGCCCCAGGAATTCCTTTCCTGCTCGTGTGAACCGCGACGTGCACGCCCGGCCCGTGCACCCGGGAGGCGAGCACGATGTTCCTTCAAACCCTCGAAACCCTCGGCACCTTCTTCGGCGGCCTGGGCGCCCTCGTCGCGGCCACCACCCAGCTTCTGGCCTTTCTGAAGAAGAAGGAAGACGAGCGGGAAGTCGGCGCCTGCCGCGACGAGTCGGACGGCTGGATGATCCCCGCCATACCCGTCACCCACTTCGTCACGGCGGCATGACGGCACATTCTTGGTAAGTATCGTTCCGGTCCTGCGGGAGTCCCTCGCAGGGCCGAACGGAGTGGCACCCGGAATATCACGCCCAATGCGACGCGGAATTCTTCACCTCGCCCCGTCACGGAATGCGGTTCCCCTTCCGCCTCACCGCGTCTTCACGAACCGGGCACGCGCGTCCGGCACCAACCGCTCGACCGCGTACCGCACGGTGATCCGCGGCAGCTCGGTCGCATGACGGTCGAGGAAATCCACCATCACGTGCGCGTCCCGCCGCCCGATCTCCCGCAACATCCATCCCGACGCCTTGTGGATCAACGGCTCCGGATCCCGGCGCAACCGGAGAACGAGACGCAAGGTCGGCTCGAAGCGGCCGGCCCGGATCAGCGCCAACGTGGCCACCACGGCGATCCTGCGATCCCACAGCCACACTGACCCGGCCAACTCGTCCAGCACACCCAGCACGTCCGGCGGTCCGTCCACAAGCCACGGCCCCAGCACGACATACGCGGAACCGTCCACCAGATCCCAGTTGTCCACGCAGTCGGTACGCGCCAGGTAAAAATCCACCAGCGCCTTCCGTTCGGCACCCCGAGCCCTACGCACCTGCTCGGCCAGAACCAGCAGACCGGCGAACCGCTCCTCGTGCACGCGGCTGTGCAGCAGGACGTCCACGTCCTCGGTCGGCAATCCCCGGTAACGTCGAGCCAGTTCGCGCATCACCGGAACGCGCACCCCGAGCAGCTCGTCGTCGTCCGCAGGCCTGAGCACCCGCACCAGCTGCGCCAGGACGGGGGGCTCCGCCAGTTCCCTCAGCTCGGACCGCAGCTTCCCCAGCACGCCAGACGTCATGCGGACGGACGCTACTGCCCAAAGCTCCCGCACCGCACCCCGGTCACGGGCCGCCATGCCCCAGAAGCCCTCTCACGGCGAAGGCGGCGACCGCACACCCGCCGCGTGGCCGATGCCGTGCCCTGAAGGGCCTCTGCGCACCTCCAGCGTGCTCTCGCCCACCCCGGAGCGCACTGATCCTCCGGCACGCCGGCGTCTGACGCGTTACCCTCGCAACCCACTGGAGACATGAAGGACTTGACGCGAAGGATGGAGACAGACATGGTCGTGCTCGTCCTCCTGGTCATATGCCTGGCTCTCCTCGGCGCGCTGACCTACGCCGCCCATCGTCGTGGCATCGGTGGTTCCCGCGGGACTCTGACGCCGGAAGAGCGGGAACGCGGACTCGCCGCCGAGGAAAAGGCCCGAGCCATCCACCAGCAGACCCACTGGCGACGCCTCTGAGCCCCTCGCCCCCCAGCTCCCTGCGTCGGCCCCTGCGCCGGCGGCTCACCACGACAGGACTGATCGCACGCCAACGCCAGAGGCCCCGCATCGATCATGATGCGGGGCCTCTGACCTGCATAAAGCAACCGGAGCCGCCTGTCGGATTCGAACCGACGACCTTCTGTTACAAGCTCTACATAGGGCGGTCAAAGACGCTCATACCAGCCGCCGCAGGGCGCGGGGGATGCGGTGAAAGACGGCGGCGGTTGGTGGGGCTGCTGTACTTCGCTGCTGTACAGCAGCAGTCCGGGCGCAGCACTTCCAAGAGCTCAGTGGGCCACGACCCCTGGGATCATGGCGGCCAGTCCCGAAGCGAAACTGCCCAAGCCCGACAGTGTCACAACAGTGGCCTTTCCGTCCGAGAACAGGCTGCTGCAGAAGGCCCTCACCTGTCGGCGCGCGACGAGCATCTTGAGCCTCTGCAAGCGATGCTGCCGGATGTGACATCCAAGGAGAAGCCCCGACGCGTTGTTGCGGCAGCCGTCCACCCGACCGCGGACATCCGCCTTGCACGTGACTGGGGCCTGGAAGAAGCACCAAAGGAACACGAGAGCAGAGAGGCCGATGACTACCGCTGGACCTGCTGCCTTGTTCACCCATGCCGCGATCAGCAAGACGCCTGCCAGGACACCCCACCACTGACCCAGCCCACCGAGCTTCTTGTTCCGAGCCCCCGAAGTAGCCATGCCATAAGGCTAGGAAGCAGCAGATCCGCGCCGTGCTCGCCCAAGCATTTCTGACGGGAAAGGAACGACAGACGGCTGGAGCTGCTGTCTTGACAGCCCGTTTCCAGCGGAACGAGCTGGCTTCCCAACACGTGTACGGCGCCGCAGGAGAGCGACGAAACGGAACTGTGAGGGGGCTGTCTAACGATCGTCGCTCAGCCACAGAAAGTCAGCCACGACGGCGGGAGAGGCCCGCGCACGCGCAACGTGGTTCCCTCAGCCACCCACCGGCATTAGCCACGCTCACTGGTCTTGATCTTGGACCCACAGACGCCTCCGCGAAGCCCCGGCCGGCCACTCGGCGATAGCGGGACCGGCCCGCAGACCGCGACGCGATCGGGCGCCGCGTCACGGACTTCCCGGTGTTCTGTGCCTGGTGGTACACGGTCGTCGGCGTCGTGCTCCTGGCCTGCCCGCGCTGGCGTGCCGGTCCGTGGAGGCTCAGGGGCTCCGGAGCGCCTTGTCATGGACATGTGTCTACTGCACGGGGCTGCGCGCTGAGCGGTCCGGGGTCGGCGCTGAGCGGTCCGGGGTCGGCGCGGAGCGGGGCGGAGACAGGAGCGGGCGGCGGCCTCGGGCCGCCAGCGCGCGCGGCCCGCGTCAGCAGGCCGCCTTGAAGTCGTAGAGAAAGTTGTTACGCACACGCCTGGCGAGCTGGCGGGCAGGCTATTGGGCTGACTGTCCAAGTCGCTGCTGTGGTGCGCTGTTTGAGCGTGAGCATGTGGGGCTTGCCATGTTCGAGTTCGTGGCCTGCTGCTGGTTGGCCGTGGTCGAGCCATGCTCGGGCTTCTTGGCAGGGCTCTTCGTCCAACGTCATGGCGATCATCATGAGGCTGATGTGGACCCAGCGCAGGGCTTCGCGGGGGCTGTGGGCGTCGTAGGTGCCGAGTCGGCGTTCGTTGACGTAGCACTCGCAGTAGTAGACCGGTGCTGTGGGAAGCGGCGGCACACCACCGGTTCGCTGCTCGTCGCAATGAAGGTGTGTCCCAAGGTGGCGCAGCGGATCTGCGGCACTCCAAATTCACGCTGCCCTTCGACATGTACTCGGAGGCCAGCGAGGAAGAGATCCGCGAAGCGCTGCAAGGGCTCTCCCGTGGCTTCAGCCCAGACGGTCTTGAGGAGGCCAACCCAACTACCCAGGATGGTCCGGCATGAGTGGCTGGAGCGAATTTGCGGGCCAAGCGGCCAGTTCCTTACTCGGGACTCTCGTCGGCGGCTTGATCACCATAGGTGTGGCACGTTGGCAAACCACCAAGACTGTTCGAGCTCAGATGGAACTGACCGTTTCCCAACAAACGGCGGCCGAAAGGCTCGCGCGGCACGAGAGGGAACGCGAACGTGCTGCGGACTCAGCACGCCAGCTACTCGAACGACTGGCGGATCTGTACGACTGGCTACCGTCTCTGCCGGACGTGGCGAGAGATCAACCCGTACTGAGCAGCCATGCTCGACAGCAATGTGCAGCAGCCATGGAATCGATCCGGCGGGGCATGCGGACCGATCTACTTCTGATTGGCGACGCTGAGATCCGAGACCGGTATCGGACGCTGGTGAAACTCGCCTATGACGTGGGATGGCGAGGCATCGGCCGGAACAGTCGAGAGCGACAGGTCTGGGACGTGCGGAACTACCTCCGCTACGTGCAGGCTTCCCTGGAAGCCGTCGTTGACGGGACTCCGCTTCCCGTCGCGGCGGCCCCGCCCAGCCTGGATCGCAGCGATACCGAGGCATGGCTTCCCCCGGTCCTGCCGCGCAACTGGAACGATCCGGCTGTCGGAAGCTAGCTCTCCCCTCTCGAGACCGCCAGCGATCGCCACACAACGATGCTCCGGCCGCAGCGCACGACAGTCGACCCTGATCCATTGCTGTACGGCACTGCTGTACGGCACCACAGAGGCCCGCCCCGGAGCTCCGGGGCGGGCCTCTGACCTGCATAAAGCAACCGGAGCCGCCTGTCGGATTCGAACCGACGACCTTCTGTTTACAAGACAGATGCTCTAACCAGCTGAGCTAAGGCGGCAGGCGTGCGCTCTCGCTCGTGCAGTGTACCCGGCGGTGGTTCGGGCTGGTCGGACTACTGACAAAAGACGGATCAGAGGCTAGCGTCCTGGCCAGGTCCACGCAGTGGACTACACCTCCCCCTTTACGACGGATCGTCCGGCACGTACCTGCCGGTGAAGGAGAAGAGAACATGGCCACGGTCACGTACGACAAGGCGACCCGGGTATACCCCGGGGCGGAGACGCCCGCCGTCGACCAGCTCGAGATCGAGATCGAGGACGGCGAGTTCCTCGTCCTCGTCGGACCCTCCGGATGCGGAAAGTCCACGTCACTGCGGATGCTCGCAGGGCTGGAGGACGTCAACGAGGGCAACATACGCATCGGTGACCGGGACGTGACCCACCTTCCGCCGAAGGACCGGGACATCGCGATGGTCTTCCAGAACTACGCGCTGTACCCGCACATGTCCGTGGCCGACAACATGGGCTTCGCCCTGAAGATCGCCGGTGTGCCGAAGCCCGAGATCCGCAAGAAGGTGGAGGACGCGGCCAAGATCCTCGACCTCACCCAGTACCTGGACCGCAAGCCCAAGGCGCTCTCCGGCGGCCAGCGGCAGCGTGTCGCGATGGGGCGGGCCATCGTCCGTGAGCCGCAGGTCTTCCTCATGGACGAGCCGCTGTCCAACCTGGACGCCAAGCTGCGTGTCCAGACGCGTACGCAGATCGCGGGCCTCCAGCGCCGGCTCGGCATCACGACGGTGTACGTCACGCACGACCAGGTCGAGGCCATGACGATGGGCGACCGGGTCGCCGTCCTCAAGGACGGACTGCTCCAGCAGGTCGACAGCCCGCGTCACATGTACGACCGTCCCGCCAACCTGTTCGTCGCCGGCTTCATCGGCTCCCCCGCCATGAACCTGGTGGAGGTCCCGATCACCGACGGCGGCGTCAAGTTCGGCAACAGCGTGGTGCCGGTGGAGCGCGACGCCGTGAAGGCCGCAGCGGACAAGGGTGACAAGACGGTCACGGTCGGCGTCCGGCCCGAGCACTTCGACCTCGTCGACGGCGAGAGCGGCGGCGACGGCGACAAGAAGCTCTCCAAGGGCGAGCACGCGGGTGTCCCGGTGACGGTGAACGTCGTCGAGGAACTCGGTGCCGACGGGTACGTCTACGGCACCGCCGACATCGGGGGCGAGAAGAGCGACCTGGTGGTCCGGGTCTCGGGCCGCAGCGTCCCGGAGAAGGGCACCACGATCCACGTCGTGCCGCGCGCCGGCGAGTCCCACGTGTTCGCCACCTCCTCCGGCGAGCGCCTCAGCGACTGAGCGTCCCAGCGACTGGTTGGCTCGTCGGCTCGTCGGCTCGTCGGCTCGTCGGCTAGCCGACTGGGGGCTGGGGGCTGGCGGCTAGACAGCCGGACCGGCGGGTGCGCCACCGCGGCTGGGTGGCTCGAGCCTGGTCAGTCACGTCTCTGAGGCGGTGCCTTTGACGAAGGGCCGCGACGGGTGTTCACCACACCCTGTCGCGGCCCTTCGTCGTCACACACCCCTCGCATCGCACCCCCTCCTCGTCTCCCCTTCCGTCGCCGCCCCGTCGCTGTCATGGCCCCGCCCGACGGCGCCGTCACCGCCGTCGGCGTCCCGTGTCCGGCACGGTCAAGTCCGCGGGCTCGGTTCACTCCTGCGTACGGCGGTACTCGAACACCTCATGCATACCGTCCCCCGAAGTGGTGACACAATGTCGCCAAATCACTACCTGTCGCTACCATCACGGGCGTGAACCACGCAGCCCGCCGTATCGGCCGATCCCTCGCCCTTGTTCTCCCGGTCGTGCTCGTTCTGTCCGGGACACTCGCCGTCACCCGCGTCCCATGGGCCGCCTCGCCCTCGGACACGCAGCTCCTCACCGCGTCCTCGCACGAGGCGTCGTCGCGGGAAGCCTCGACGCCCGCCTCGCCCCCCGCGTCCTCGACCGAGCGCGCGCCCCAGGACGTGCTCCGCGACCGGCTCATCGCCGAGCTCCAGGAGCAGGACCCCGGGGTGGCGCTCAGCAGTCTGCAACGGGCGATGACGCGCAAGCCGTCGCTCGCCCGGCACTGCACCTCGCTCGCGCGGGCGCTCGGCAAGGCCGCCGTCCACAAGTACGGCGCGCAGCGTGCGCAGCGCTTCTCCCGGCCGGTCTGCGACACGTCCTTCGCGTACGGGGTCGCCCAGATGGGCTGAGCCAGTCACCACGGTCATCGGGTCGGCCGCGCCACCTCGGCCGACCACCGGGCCATGCCCCTCCACCACGCACTCCGCC
>NZ_JASKYT010000320.1:0-7313 GCF_041028275.1 Streptomyces sp. PU-14G | reverse complement strand
GGCGGGCGGATCCGGACTGTGCGGGCGGCGTCTCGGGCCGGCTCAGTGGTGCCCGTCGTGCCCCGGCACCGTGCCGTCTGGTTTGGCTATCAGCAGCAGGCCCGCCATGCCCATGTCGGAGTGGCTCTGTACGTGGCAGTGGTACATCCACGCGCCGGCGCCCACGCCCTCGCCCGCGATGAGCTGGAGGCCGAAGGAGTCTGCCGGTCCTGTGATCTTGTTGTCGATGACCCGGCAGGTGTCCTCGGGGCCCTCCAGCAGCCCGGTGCGGTTGTCGGCCCAGCGGTGTCCGTGGATGTGGAACGTGTGGTAGTACTCACCGTGCGTGATCATGATGATCTCGACGCGGTCACCCACCGTGGCCTTGAAGTCGGGGCCCTTGGTGAGGTTGTTGGTGGTCATGTCGTTGAAGACGATGGTGAACTGCCGGTCGGGGTCGGGCAGGATGTCCCCCTCGCGGCGCACGATGACGGGCCCGTAGAGGCCGGCCATGATGCCCCCCGTGCCGTGCTCGGAGCCGACGACGTGGTCGTGGTAGTGCCAGTACCCGGCGCTGCCGGGGCGCCACGTGCCGTCCTTGCGGCGCCCCGGGGCGTGGGTGCGCCAGGTGTAGGTGCGCTTGCCGCCCGGCTCGACGTGGCTGTCGTTCATCTTCGTGCCGTCGTTGTCGATGTCGTAGTCGACGCCGTGCGGGTGGAGGCTCGCGGCGACGTCCATGGTGTTCTCGAACTCGACGTGCAGGGTGTCGCCCTCGACCAGCTCGATCAGCGGTCCGGGAATGGTGGCCTTGCCCTTCTCCAGGCCGTATCCCATCTGCCCGTCGGGCAGCTTCTCCGCGTACATCTTGATCCGGCGGGTCTCGCCCCCCTTGCCCGCGCGGCGCAGTTGCCCGGATGCGGCGGGGGCCGCCTGTGCGGTGCTCGTCCCGGCCGTCAGCCCGGTGCTGCCGACGGCTGCGACGGCGCCGCCTGCCAGGAGGCGTCTGCTGAAGGTGCGGCGGGTGTGGGTGTGCGCGTTTCCGGTCATCGTTCTCGTTCTCCCCGGGCGTGAGGCCGTTGGTGCGCCGGCGTGGAGCCAACGTGAGTGCGAGTGAGTCGAGTTGACGGATCAGTCTGGGACCGTAGCGCTGCGCCCGGAGTTTATCCACACCCTGGACAAAGTTCGTCGAGTTGTGGTCATAGCTCTTGGCGAACCACCGAAAGAGGTCTAGCTTCTGCCACGTTTCTGTGACAGAAGAGGGGTGGATCACTTATGCGGCACCAACCGCATACAAAGCGGGCCAGACCCCGGCGCAGAAGGATCGCCGCGCTGCTGGCCGGGACACTCGCCGCCGGGCTGCTCAGCGGCCCCGCACTCGCCGGGCCGCCACCGGACACGCCCGTGCAGAAGCTGGCCCTGCCGAGCCCGCCGGGCGGCGAGGACGTCCGCGTACTGGTCTTCCACGGCGCCACGGGCGAGGAGTCCCCCACCGTCAACGCCGCCATCGAGGCGATCGAGAAGATCGGCGGGCAGGGCCCGGCCCAGGAGCACTTCACGATCTCGGCGACCGACAACCCGGCGGTCTTCACCAACGCCAAGCGGCTGGGCCGCTTCAACGCGGTCGTCTTCCTCACCGGCGACGGCGACGTGCTCGACCCCGAGCAGGAGGCCGGCCTGGAGAGCTTCATGGAGGCGGGCGGCGGGTTCCTCGGCATCCACGACGCGGCCCGCGCCGAGCCGTACTCGGACTGGTTCACCGGGCTGATCGGCGCCCGGCCCGCCGAGCACAGCCCCGCCAAGGCGCAGCGGGCCGTGGTCGAGGTCGGCGACCGCGAGAACCCGGCGACCAAGGAGCTGCCCGTCGAGTGGAAGCGGCTGGACAAGTGGCTCAACTGGAAGGAGAACCCGTCGGGCAAGGTCCACACGGTCGCCCGCGTCCGCGCCAACAGCTACGACCCGGGCGAGGACGGCGGCGGCTGGGACCACCCCGTCTCCTGGTGCCGTGACTACGACGGCGGCCGGTCCTTCTACACCGCGATGGGCGGCACGGCCTCCAGCTACCAGGAGACCGACTTCCGCACCCACCTGCGCGGCGCCCTGATGTGGACGACGCGGCTGGCGCGAGCCGACTGCCAGGCGGCGATCTCCGACAACTACGAGGCCACCCGGCTGACCGAGCCCAACCAGCCGGGGAAGCACGACCAGATCGGAGAGCCGCACGGCCTGGTCACCGCGCCCGACGGACGCGTCTTCTACATCGGCCGCGGCGGCGAGGACGCCTCGCAGCCCGTGGTCACCGACTGGGACGACCCGGACATCGGCAAGGGGAAGGGCACGGTCCACGTCTGGGACCCGAAGACGGAGAAGGTCACCCTCGCGGGCGAGTTGACGATCTTCGGCAACAAGGGCGGCGGCGACGAGCTGGTCAAGAACGAGGAGGGGCTGCTCGGCATCGAGCTGGACCCGGACTTCGCGCGCAACGGCTGGGTCTACCTGCACTACACGCCGCACAGCGAGATCAACCGGGACACGCACATGGCCGAGCGCCGCGTCTCCCGCTTCACCCTGGACCAGGAGACCAACAAGCTGGACCTCGGCTCGGAGAAGGTCCTGCTCAAGTGGCCCGTGCAGATCCACAGCTGCTGCCACGCGGGCGGCGGCATGGCGTGGGACTCCAAGGACAACCTCTACATCGCCACGGGCGACAACAACTCCTCGCAGTTCAGCGACGGGTACTCGGGCAACAACCCGGAGCCGGACTTCAAGGGCGTCTCCTTCGCGGACGCGCGCCGCACCGCAGGCAACACCAACAACCTCAACGGCAAGATCCTGCGCATCCACCCCGAGGACGACGGGACCTACACGCTGCCGGAGGGCAACCTGTTCACCGGCAAGGAGCCGGACGAGGGCGGCGGCAAGACGCGCGGCGAGATCTACGTGATGGGCGTGCGCAACCCGTCGCGGATCTCCGTCGACAAGGAGACCGACACCCTGTACGCGGGCTGGGTCGGCCCGGACGCGACCGAGCCGAGCGAGACGTGGGGCCCGGCCAAGTACGACACGTTCGCCAAGATCACCGAGGCGGGCAACCAGGGCTGGCCGTTCTGCATGGGCAACAAGCAGCCCTACCGCGACCGCAACCTGCCCGACCCGAGCAAGCCGCTGGGCTGGTACGACTGCGACCACCTCAAGAACGAGTCGCCCAACAACGACGGCCTGGTCGACATCCCGCCCGCCAAGCCGAACAACATCTGGTACTCGCCCCAGGGCGGTGCGCCGGACTTCCCGCGCGACGAGAACGGCGTGCCCAGCTACAAGCTCGGCGAGCAGGAGCTGAAGCTGGACTGGCTCAAGGGCGGCGGGCAGGCCGCGATGAACGGCCCGCTCTACCGCTACGACGCCGACAGCGACTCGAAGGTCAAGTGGCCCTCCTACTGGGACGGCAAGTGGTTCGTGGGCGACCTGTACGACGGTGACCAGCCGCGGCACGCGCTGCTGATGCCCGAGGGCGGCGAGACCGGTGCGCTGCCGGCCCACGCCGAGAGCCTGGATCAGATCGTGCCGGTCGGCGAGGGCGGCATCCGCAACCTCATGGGCTGGAAGTTCGGCCCTGACGGCGCGCTCTACGTCCTCGACTACGGGCGCGGCTTCTTCACCTCCGACGACAAGTCGGCGCTGTGGCGGATCACCTACAAGGGCGGCGAGCCGACGCCGGCGCCCGGTGACATGGCCGAACCTGCGCTGCGGAAGGGAGCGGGCCGATGAGCGCGAGGCCCCTGGGAAGACGACGGGAAAGACGGGAGCGCGCCAGGCTGCTGACCGCCGTGGTGGCGGCGCTGCTGATGGTGCTCGGGCTGACCTCCGCGACGGCGTGGGGCCAGGGCCAGGCGCCCGCGGCGGCACGCGCCGACGACACACCGAAGGCGGCGGACCAGGTGCTGACCTGGACGGCCGACGACGACATGACCAAGTACGCCTCGGCTCCGGCGACGGCCGTGGCGGGCGAGGCGACGATCGTGTTCGAGAACAGCGAGGCCACCGGCAACACCACCGGGATGTCACACACGCTCACGTTCGTCACCTCGGACCCCGACTACAACCAGGACGTCAGCCTGAACATCCTGGCCTCGCCCGCGGACGCCGAGGGCGGCAAGCACACGGCTCAGGTCACCCTCACCCCGGGCACCTACAAGTACCACTGCACGATTCCGGGGCATCAGCAGATGCAGGGCACCCTCGTGGTGACCGGCGGGGAACCGGGTGAGGACACCACACCGCCGGAGACCTCGGCCACCGTCGAGGGAGAGAAGGACGCCGACGGCAACTACCTGGGCACCGCGACGGTCACGGTGACCGCCTCGGACGCGGACTCCGGCGTCGACACCATCGAATACGCGCTCGACGAGGGCGAGTTCCAGGCCTACACCGAGCCGGTCACCGTCACGGACGTGGGCGAGCACACGCTCCGCTACCGCGCCAAGGACAAGGCGGGCAACGCGGCGGAGGAGAAATCGGCGAGCTTCACCGTCGTCGAGCCGCCGAACGTGGACACCACCCCGCCGACGACCGAGGGCAAGGCCGAGGGCAAGAAGAACTCGGACGGCAACTTCCTCGGCAAGGCGACGGTGACGCTGTCGGCGACGGACGACAAGTCCGGCGTCGAGAAGGTCGAGTACGCGCTCGACGGCGCCCCCTACCTGGCCTACGGCGATCCGCTGGTCGTCGACCGGGCCGGGCACCACTCGGTCGCCTACCGGGCCACCGACAAGGCGGGCAACACCTCCGAGCCGCGCACGCTCTCCTTCCGCATCGTGGCGGGCGGCGGCGTGCCCGCGCCGAACTGCCCCGAGTACGACGAGCGGGAGACGGTCATCGTCGGCACCATCGACACCGGGGTGCCCAACCGGATGACGCAGCGCCGCTGCACCGTCAACGAGCTGATCGAGGACGAGAAGGAGTGGACCTCCCAGGCCCTCTTCCTCAAGCACGTGCGTGGCGTCACCGAGGACCTTCTCGACGAGGGCGTCCTCGTCCCCCGCGAGCGGAAGCTGATCAACCAGGCCGCCAAGCGCTCCGGCATCGGCACGCCGGGGCAGAACACCGGCTACCGCGACCTGTTCGACGGCAGCGAGGAGTCGTTCGCCGCCTGGGAGCAGGTCGGCGGCGGCAAGTTCGGGCTGAACGAGGACGGCTCCATGACCAGCGACGACAGCGTCGAGGGCATGGGCATGCTCTGGTATCCCCAGCGCCGGTACGGCGACTTCTCGCTGAAGCTGCAGTTCCGCGACGACGCGCCCGGTGACGGCCGGGCCAACGGCGGCGTCTTCGTCCGCTTCCCCGACGTCCACGACCACCCGGAGGAGTCCCGGCCCGAGTGGGTGGCCATCAAGTACGGGCACGAGATGCAGATCCTCGACCGCCCCGACGGGGACATGTACAAGACCGGGTCCGTCTACGGCTTCGACCGCGTCGGCCTCGCCGGTGCCGGTGTGACGCCGAAGGGCACCTGGAACGACTACGAGATCCGGGTGATCGGCCAGCACTACCAGCTCTACCGCAACGGCACACTGATCAACGAGTTCGAGAACGACCGCGGTCAGGCCTTCAACCCGCCGCGCGACGACGACCCGGGCACCGACGGGCGCCGCTACGCCTCCGGGTACGTGGGCCTCCAGGTCCACAGCACCACCGATGTGATCTCCTACCGCAACGTCCGCGTCAAGGAGCTGTAGCACCGACAGCGCGGCAGGGCGGTAGCGGTCATCCGACCGCTACCGCCCTTCGCGCTCCGTCTCCCCCGCCGCCTGCCGGGGTTGACCCGGCGGCGCGCCCGGTGGGCGTCAGGCCTGGCGCTGCTCCGGGAGGCCCATGTGGGCGGTGAACTCCTCCGGGGTGCCCTCGTAGCCGCGCAGCACGGTCTTGAGGTGCCACTCCCCCGACTCGCCCCGGGCGAACTCCGCGACGGTCGCCGCCGTGGCGCTCTCGACGCCCGTCAGGTCGCTCTCCGACAGCTCCTCGTACCCCTCGCGGATATGTACGGCGGTGTTCTCGATCTGGCCGAAGGTCTTGCGGCCCTCGCCCTGCTGGATGGCGACGCCGACCACGACGCGGACGTACGTCTCCGCCAGCCGGTCGAGTTCGAGGGTCATCACCTCGTCCGAACCGAAGCCCTGTCCTGTCTTGCTGTCGCGGTTCAGCGTGATGGTGCCGTCCGGCGAGCGGCTGTCGAAGTGGACGAGGTAGTCAGGGTCGCCGTACGGGGCGTCGGCGGTGTAGGTGGCGGCCACGATGTCCAGGTCGTGGTCCGGCTCCCCCATGGGGCTGGGGTCCCATTTGAGGGTGACCTCCACCTTTTCGAGGCCCTTGTTGAGACTGCTCACCGTGCACCCCTCCTCGTCCCGCTTGCTCGCGCGGCCGTGCGCCGATTCGTGTGGCCGTCCCATCTTGCCACGTCAACGCCGTCCGGCTCAGGAGAGTTCGCGCCCGAAGTGGGAGCACCGAAGACCGGCCGCTCCCCCGCGCGGGCGCCGGCTCGTCCGCGAGGGCGCCGGTGCCCCCGCGAGGGCGCCGATTCGCCTGCGGGCCCGGCTCGCCCGCGGGCGCGGCTCGGCCGCCTGACGTCCCGGCTGCCGCCCGGCCCGGTGAAGCGGGCGGCATAGCCCCTCGCAGCGGGGTACCCGGCGCCTCATGAGTGCCAAGGCGACCCTTCCGAGAAGTGGCGACTTTCCGGGCCCCGCCTCGCCGGGCGACCTGTCCGAGCCGGTGGCGCACCTGATACGCGAGCAGATGGAGTCCGTGGAGAACGACCTGCGCGCCGAGGTGCGCGCCAGGCTGGGCAACCGCGCCCTGAAGCTCAAGGCGGGCGCCGGTGTCCTCGCGCTCTACGCGGGCGCGGCACTGGCGGTGGCGATCGGCCTGCTGCTGGCGTCGGTGATGCCCGGCTGGGCTGCCGCCCTGGTCGTCACGGCCCTACTGGCGGCGTGCGCCCTGGCGCTGCGCAACGCGGCGCGGGGCACACCCCGCGACCGCACGGGTGCGGCGGCTCCCGGCGCCGTGTCCGCCGGTCCCGACCGGGGCGCGGCCACGGCGGCACCGGGCGCTTCCGCGCCGGGCGCGGCGCCCCCGCCGCCGCCCCACGGCGCGGCGTCCGCCACTTCGGGAGCGGGCGCGGCAGCCGAGGAGCCTCCGCGCTCGGAGGGGGCCGGATCGCGGGTGCGGGAGACGACCGACGCCGATGCCCCGGCCGCCCGGCGCCAGGGCTCCCGGCCCGCTGCGACCTCCACCGCTCCCCAGGGCGACGCCGCTGGGCTGCCGCCCGCCTCCGGGACCCGCAC
>NZ_JASKYT010000032.1:0-37734 GCF_041028275.1 Streptomyces sp. PU-14G | reverse complement strand
GTCGGACACCAGGGCCTGCGGGTCGTCGGCTCCCTCCGCGTACCGCGGGTAGCCGTAGTAGACGACGGGCTCCTCCCGGTAGGGGGCGTGGAGGCGCAGCGCGGGGTGGCGCCCTGGCAGCATGGCGAAGCCGACGCCCTGCTCCCCCAGCTCGCCCACCTCCGCCGCCAGGGCGAGGGCCGCGCCGCCCAGCCGGTCGCGGGCGAAGACGGCGGGGGTGGCGCACCGGTCGGCGCGGAAGGACCAAGCGTCGGACACCAGGGCCTGCGGGTCGTCGGCTCCCTCCGCGTACCGCGGGTAGGGCCGCTCGCATCCGGGCAGCCGGCCGGGGCCGTAGAAGACGCCGGGGATCAACCAGCCCGGGTCCTCGGTCTGTCCGAGCCGCACCTCTACCCGCAGCCCCGCGGCGGTGGGGGCGTCCCCGGTCCAGCGGACGGTCAGCAGCCCTTCGTACGCCTGGGGCGGCGCGTCTGCGTGGCCGCACGGGCGCAGTTCCATGCGGGCCGCGCATCCGTGTGCGGTGCCGAGCAGTTCGCTGCCTCCGTCCGGGTGCGACCGGTGCTCGGTGACGGGCACCGGCAGGCAGTCCCCTTCCGGGGTCAGCAGGGCGACGACGTACGGCAGTACGACCTCGCCCGCGTCAGGGGGGCGCAGCCGTGCCGCGCGGTGGGGTGGCGCGTCAGCGGAGGGTGCGGGCACTCAGGTTCCATCCTTCCAGGGCTGCCGCCCGTCCCGTGGCGGGTGCCGCCCGCCATTGCACGGGGACGCGCGCGGTCTCGCCGGGGAGCAGGTCGAGCATGTTGTCGGCGAACACCGCCCAGCCGGGCGCGTCGTAGGGGCGGGCGTCGCTCAGGTACAGGCCGAGGGCCGCGGGGCCGCCGGTGTGGCGCAGCTCGACGGCGGCCAGCGCCGTGTCCGCTTCCGCGTCGACGTGAGCCGGGGGCAGGTCGAGGAGCGGCGCCAGGTCGCTGGTGCTGCTGTGCAGGTAGCGGTTGCCCGCCAGCTGGGTGCCGTCGGGCCCCTCAAGGCTCAGGTCGAGGAGGGAGAGGCCGTCGGGGAGGGCCGCCAGGGGCAGCCGCAGCACCCCGGCGTGTGCGGGGCGCAGGGAGCTGGGCGGACCGGTGTCCGGCGGGCGGCCCGCGGTGAACGTCCGCGCGGCGTGCACCGTGCCGTGCATGTCCAGCAGCCGCGCCGTGACCGTGCACTCCTCAAAGGGTGCCGCTCGCGTCCATGACCACAGCTCGGCGGTGAACTCGTCACGTCCGCCCCAGGCCTGGGTGGGGAAGCGGGCGCACACGTGGTCGGGGCGGTAGGCACGGCGCACACCGTGGTAGGCGGGTTTGGGGTCGCCCCTGTGGTCGACGGCGGCGGTGCACCAGGCGTTGGGGAACGGCTCGTCGAACTGCCAGGGGATGACGCCGCTGCTGCGGGGGGCGCGGCGCAGATGCGCCTCGACGGCGTAGCGCAGTCCGTCGTACTGGAGCTGCTGGCTGGCCCGCCGCATGGTGTCCTCGTCGGCGATGCGGTCGCCGAAGGAGGCGCGCACCAGCGGGGTGTTGTTCCACCAGGCGCCCAGATGTGCCATGACCGGGTTGTCGAGACCGGTAGGCCAGCGCTCGCCGGGTGGGACGACCGCCTGCCAGGTGCGCTTGTTGGCCATGCCCTCGACGCCGAACTCGCTGTGCAGCATGCAGGTCAGGCCGTCGTAGTGGGCGTGGTGCCGCTCCAGTCCCTGGTGTTCCCAGGGGCCGTGCGCGTCGTGGGCCCCGCCCGGGCCCGAGGGGGAACCCGGCAGCCACGCGCGGTCCGGGTCGAGTGCGGCGACGACGCCCGCCAGGGCGGCGATCACCGGGGAGTCGGCCTCCGTGAGTGGTTCGCCGCGGGCGGTGTCCTGCAGCTCGTTGCCGGGCCCCCAGACGGCCAGGGACGGGTGGTGGCGCAGCGCGGGCACGAGCGTGCGGGCCGCACGCTCGACCCGTCGCACGTACTCCTCGTCGGCCGCGGGCACGCTGTCGATGCCGGAGCTGGAGAGGAGGAACTCCTGCCACACCAGCAGCCCGAGCCGGTCGCAGGAACGGTAGAAGTCCTCGCTCCCGATCAGGCCGCCGCCCCACACGCGCAGCAGCGTGACGTGCGCGTCGGCGGCCAGCCGCAGCAGGTGCTCCTCCAGCTCGGGGCGCGGCACCCCGTAACGGGCGTCCGGCGGCACCCAGTTCCAGCCTTTGAGGTGCACACGGCGGCCGTTGACCTGAAGGGTGTAGGGCAGCGCGTCGCCGGGCGCGCCGGGGGTCGCCACGAGGCGCAGGCGGCGGAAGGCCGTCTCGGTCCGGTGGGTGCCCACCGCGCGTCCCGCGGCGTCGGTGAGGGTGGTGACGACGGTGTACATGGGCTGTTCGCCGTGGCCGTTGGGCCACCACAGCCGCGGCCGGGGGACGGTGGCCTCCACCGTCGTGGCACCGGGGGTCACCTGCTGCTCGGCGCGGGCGACGAGACCGCCGCCTTCGGGGGCGTGCACCCGTACCCGCAGCGTGCACCCAGCGCTGTCCGCGTCGGTCCTGGCCTCCACCCGCACCGACCCCGACTCCCCGTCCTGCGTGGGCAGCGCCCCGACGGTGACCCCGGCGAGCCGGGAGGGGCCGGCGACCTCCAGGGTGACGGGGCGCCAGATGCCCTGGTGGACCAGGCGAGGGCAGAAGTCCCAGCCGTGGTCCATGCGGGGTCTGTGCAGGCGCACCCGGTCGGTGCGCCCCACCTGGGGCTCGCTGTGCGGTGCCGGGTGGACGGCGACCGCCAGCAGGTGCTCCTCGCCGTCGGCGAGCCGGTCGGTCACCTCCACCTCGAACGGGGTGAACATGTCGGCGTGGCGGGCGACTTCCTCCCCGTCGAGCAGCACCGTCGCGCCGTGGTCGACGCCGTCGAAGCGCAGCAGCGCCCGCCTGCCCGGGGTGAGTCCACTCACGCGGAGGCTTCTGCGGTACAGCCAGGTGCGCTGGGGCACCCATTCGGCGGCGAGGCTGTTGCGTCCCGTGTACGGGTCGGGGACGAGCCCGGCGCGGTGGACGTCGTCGAGGACGGTGCCGGGCACGCGCGCCGGGAGCCAGCCCGGTTCGCCGGACGGCCGCCCTGGGCCGCACAGCCAGCGCCAGGTGTCCCCGAGGCAGCCGCGCACCTGCCAGCCGTCGTCCAGCCGGGTGCGGCCCGGCTGGGGCGGAGGGTGGCTCATGCGTCGTCGCCGGTCCTCTCCAGAAGGTCCGTCTCGACGACGGGCCGGTCGCGATCGCGCGGCACGCGGAACGTCTTGATCTCGCAGGGGCCGAAGTCGGCCTCGATGGCCCGCCCCTCGGCCAGCGGCAGCTCGATCCGGGCGCGGGCCGCCTGGCCTGTGGACTCGTAGGCGCGGACGATCAGGTCGCCGGTGGCGTCCTCGTCCGCCTTGACGACGGTGACCAGGACGCTGCCCGCGCCATCGTCCGCATAGGCGGCCCGCTGCGCCAGTGGCCCGTCGTGGAAGGTCTCCAGCAGGCTGAGGGCGGGCTGGTTGAGTTCGGCGGCGCGGCGTGCCGGGTCGGCGGCCCGCCAGTCGCCCGCGTGCGGGACGAGCAGCAGTTGGAAGTCCTGGCGGCCCTGGTCGAGGTAGTCGTAGACGCCGTCGGGGTCGAGTTGGCGCGGCTCGTGCCAGGCGTAGGCGGGGCTGCGCAGCGCGGTGAGGCCGATCTCGCCGCCGGTGACGTCGTGGCCGTGCTTGCTGTCGTTGGCGACGGTGAGTCCGGCGCGGCGGCCGTCCGGCAGTGTGCCGCTGACGTCGACCCATGCCTGGGTGGGCTCCTCGGTGCCGTCGGGGACGCGTGCGAGGTGTCCGTAGGGGATCTCGTGGGTGGCCGTCACCTGGGACAGCGCAGTGGGGAAGCGGAGCTTGAGCAGCTTGAGCTGTTCGTGCCAGTCCACGGTGACGCGGACCTCCACTTGGCGGGCCCCGGCCGAGACGACGTACTCCTCCACGAGCGTGGAGCTCTCGTACCGGCTCTCGACGCGCAGCACGGCGCGGACGGGGCCGTGCTCGACGAGCCGGACCCTGGTGGGGGTGAAGGAGCCGACGGCCTGGTCGTAGGCGCGCACCCGGTGGCCCCAGGTGTCGGAGGGGTCGTCGACGACGACGGCGTGCGGACCGGGCTGCTCGGGCAGCAGTTCGGCGCCGGAGTCCTTGTCGAGCAGGGAGCTGAGCCAGCCGGTGGCCGGATCGAGGGTCAGCCGCAGGTGCGCGTTCTCCAGGCTCGTGGCGGTGGCGGCGACGGCCGCCGGGCCCGTGCCGCTCGCGGTGCCGGGCTCCGCGTCGACGGAGCCGGGCGTCGCGAGCTGCGGGTTCGCGCCGGGGCGCAGGTGGTAGACGCGGTAGCCGAGGGGCGGCACGGCCGCGCGGAAGGCGAGGCGGCCCCGGCTGCCGCTCATGGTGGCCTCGGAGCGGGTCGCCTGGACGGGAACGGCCGTGCCCTCCTCGTCCGTCAGCCCGGCTCCGGCCGCCTGGCCGAACTCCGTCTCGATGTCCGCGTGCAGCTCCCACGGGTGCGGGTTGAAGACGACGAGCGGGACGGTCTCCTCCCGTACGGGGATGGCGATGCGGGAGGAGACGGCCTGGATGGCGCGGTTGCACGCCTCGGCGGCCAGGGAGCGGGCCCGCCCGTAGTCGTCGCGGGCGTCCTCGTAGGCGGAGCGCAGGGAGGTGCCGGCGAGGATGTCGTGGAACTGGTTGAAGAGGACCAGCTTCCACGCCTCGGCCAGTTGCTCGTGCGGGTAGGGCTCGCCGGTGACGGCGCGAGCCACGGCGGCCCACTTCTCGGCGCGCTGGAGGTCGTTCTCGGCGCGGCGGTTCCACGCCTTGATGCCGGAGTGCGCCGAGTAGCAGCCGGGACCGTGGTGCTGGAGTTCGCCGGTGTGCACGGGGATGTCGTCCCGGTCGCGTATGCGCTGGTAGAAGGCCTCGGGGTGGCTGAGTTGGAGCCGGGGAAGACCGCCGAGCCTGTCGAGGCGTTCGACGCTGTCGAGGTTGGTGCGGGTGGGGCCGCCGCCGTGGTTGCCGACCCCGTAGAAGACCATCAGCTCCGGCTCGTCTGGCGGCATGATCGCCAGCGCCTTGTCGAGGTGCCCGCCGATGTCGCGGCCGTTACTGGTGTACTCGTGCGGCAGCCGGTAGGCCAGCACCCGGGAGCCGTCGGGCGCCTCCCAGTGGAAGAACTGTCCCGGCAGCCGCTGTTCGTGCGGCCCCGGACGCAGGAACATGTAGCTGTCCATGCCCGACTTGCGCAGCAGTTGCGGCAGCATCGCGTTGTGCCCGAAGGGGTCCACGTTGCAGCCGACGGTGGCCGTCGTGCCGAACCGCTCCAGCAGGTAGCGCTGCCCGTACAGGGCCTGGCGGACGAACGACTCCCCGGAGGGGATGTTGCAGTCGGGTTCGATCCACCAGCCGCCGACGACCTGCCAGCGGCCGTCCGCGACGCGCTTGCGGATCTCCTGGAACATCTCGGGGTCGTGGCGCTCGATCCACTCCAGGTACATGACGGAGTCGCAGGTGAACACGAAGCCGGGGTACTCCTCCATGCGGTCGAGCGCGGAGCGGAAGGTCGCGCGTATCTCCTGAAGCCCTTCGGGCCAGCGCCACAGCCACACGGGGTCGATGTGCGCGTTGCCGACAAGGTGGAGGGTGCGCCGGCGGGAGCCGGGCGTCTCGCGGGGGGCCGGGGTGGTCATGCGGGCGTCTCCAGACGGTCGCGGTCGCTGGGGCGGGGCGGGGCGGCGGTCAGGGCGTGGTCGGTCTCGGCGGCCCACGCGTCGACCCGCTCGCTGAGCAGGTGCAGCAGGGTGAGGTGCGCTTCCTGGATGCGGGCTGTGGCGGTGGCGGGCACGAGAAGGGTGTGGTCGGCGTGCTCGGCGGCGGGCATGCCGTCCTGCTCACCGCCGGTGAGCAGGACGGTGACGGCACCGGCGGCGCGTCCCGCCGCCAGTCCGCGCACGACGTTGGGCGAACGTCCTGACGTGGTGAAGGCGAGCACCATGTCACCGGGGCGGGCCAGCGCCCGCACCTGGCGGGCGAACACGTCGTCGAACGCGTAGTCGTTGGCGATGCAGCTGACGACGCTGGGGTCGGTGGCCAGCGACACCGCGGGCAGCGGGCGCCGCTCGCGCAGATAGCGGCCGATGAGTTCGCCGGCCAGATGCTGGGCGTCGGCGGCGCTGCCGCCGTTGCCGAAGGTGTAGAGGCGGCCGTCTGCGGCGTACACGTCGATGAGCGCGTCGGCGACGCGGTGCAGCGCGGGCAGCAGGGCGCGGGTCGCCCCGAGGGCCGCGAGGTGCTCGGCGAGGTGGGCGGCGAGCCGGTCGCCGCCGGGGCCGTCGTCGGTGGTGGTGGCGGGGTGGGCGGAGTCAGCCATGACGCTCCTGGTCGCGGTGCGGTTCTGTGAGGCGTTCGAAGGCGATGGCGGCGGCGCCGAGCACGCCGGCCTGGTCGGTGCGTGCGGCGCGCACGATGCGGGCGGCGCCCGCCGCCGGGCCCATGGCCTGGGCGGCCACCAGCCGCCGCACGGGCGCGAGAAGCTGCTCTCCGGCGCGGGTGACGCCGCCGCCGAGGACGACCAGGTCGGGCTCGAAGACGTTGACCAGGCTGGTGAGGCCGCCCGCGAGCAGTTCGACCGTCTCGTCCCACACCCGGGCTGCCACCGCGTCCCCGTGCCGCGCCGCCTCGGCCACCTGCGCGGCGGTCGGCCCGGCAGTGCGGCCGAGAACGGTGGACTCGCCGCGGCGGCGGGCCTCGGCGGCGGCCTCTGCCGCGCGCCGGGCGATGGAGGTGCCCGAGGCGTACGCCTCCAGGCACCCCGCGCGTCCGCAGCTGTCGCACCGGCGCCCGCCGGAGCGGACCGTCACGTGTCCGGGCTCCCCGCCGTTCCCGGCGGCGCCGCGGAACGTTTGCCCCTGCAGGACGACGCCGCCGCCGATACCGGTGGAGACCGTCAGGTAGAGCAGGTGGCGGCAGCCGCGTCCGACGCCGAAGCGCCACTGGCCCGCGGCCCCGGCCGTGCCGTCGTTGTCCAGGACGGCCTGCGCGCCGAACCGTTCCTCGGCCAGCCGCGTGACGGGGATGTCACGCCAGCCGGGCAGGTGGGGCGGGGCGATGAGCTCACCGGTGGCCGAGTCGAGCGGGCCGCCGCAGCCGATGCCCGTGCCGAGCAGTCCGGCCGGATCGACACCCGCCCGGGTCAGGACGTCCTCGCCGAGGTCGAACAGCCGCTTGAGGCAGGCCTCGGGTCCGTCCTCCACGCCCGTGGGGCAGACGGCGAACGCGCGGGCGGTGCCGTCGGCGTTCACGACGCCGGCGGCCAGCTTCGTCCCGCCGATGTCCAGGGCGAGGACGGGCTGCCCTGTGCCGTGGACGGCCCGGCCGCCTGCCGGGGTGCGGCGCTCGCCGCCGTGCTGGTGGTGGGTCATCAGCCCTTCCGTCCTTGTGTGGCGATGCCGGAGACGAAGTGCCGCTGGCCGAGGAAGAAGACGAGGATCATCGGCAGGGTGACGATCAGGCTGGCGGCGCACACGATCTCCCAGCGCATCTCACCGCCCTCCCCGAACTGGTCGAGCACCGCCTTCAGCCCGCGCGGCACGGTGTACAGGTCGGGGTCGCGCAGGTAGATCAGCGGCCGTACGAGGTCGGTCCAGGCGGCCTGCACCTCGAAGACGAAGGTGACGACCATGGCGGGTTTGCACAGCGGCACGGCGATCTGCCAGAACATCCGCCAGTAGCCGGCGCCGTCGATCCTGGCCGCCTCGAACAGTTCCCGCGGCAGGCCGAGGAAGAACTGCCGCAGCAGGAAGATGTAGAAGGCGCTGCCGAACAGGTTGGGTGCCCACAGCGGTACCTGGGTGCTGGCCAGGTGGAGCCAGTTGAAGATCAGGTACTGCGGCACCATGGTCACCACGGCGGGCAGCATCATCGTGGCGATGACGAGCCCGAACAGCGCGTTGCGGCCGGGGAAGCGGAAGTAGGCGAAGCCGAAGGCCACCAGGGAGGAGCTGACGGTGACCGTGACGGCGGCGGCCAGGGTGACGGTGACGCTGTTGCCGACCCAGGTCAGCAGCGGCACCGCCGTCCAGATCTCCGTGTAGTTGGCGAACTGCCACACCTTGGGGATCAGCGCGTTGTCGAAGACGTGTTCCGACGGTTTCAGCGAGGCGCTGATCAGCCAGACGAACGGGTAGAGGAAGACGACCGAGGCGCAGGTCAGCGCCAGCAGCCGCAGCACTCTTCCCAGCCGGGTCTCCCGCCGGCGGCGCCCGGAGCCTGCACCGCCGGCCGTGGTCTTCCGGGGCCGCGTCCTGGCCTTGTGCGCGGCGGTGTCCGCGGTCCGCGCCGGGGGCTTGTGGTCGGGCGGCGAAGCGGTGAGGCCGCTCATCGGGTCTCCCCCTCGTAGTAGACGAACCGCCGGCTCAGCCGGGCCTGGATGACGGTGATCACCAGGATGATCAGGAACAGCAGCCAGGACATCGCCGACGCGTAGCCCATGTGCATGAACTGGAAGGCCTGCTGGAAAAGGTAGACGACGTAGAAGAGCGCGGCCTCGTGGCTGTAGGTCTGGGCGTTGGAGGTGCCGAAGAAGGCGGTGTAGGCCTCGTCGAAGGTCTGGAGGGCGGCGATCGTGTTGACGACGAGGGTGAAGAAGACGGCGCCGGAGATCTGCGGCAGCGTCACGTGGCGGAAGGACTGCCAGCGTCCCGCGCCGTCGAGTTCGGCCGCCTCGTACAGGTCCTGCGGTACGGCGCGCAGTGCGGCCAGGTAGATGACGACGGTGCTGCCCAGCGCCCACAGGGTGGTCAGCACCAGCCCCGGTTTCACCCACGCCCCGTCGGTCGTCCAGCTGGGGCCGTCGACGCCGACCCAGCCCAGCGCGGTGTTGATGAGCCCGACGTTTCCGTTGAACAGCAGCAGGAAGAGGATGCCGACGGCCACGGACGGTGTCATCACCGGCAGGTAGAAGACGGTGCGGAAGAACCCGGCCGCCCGCCCCACGCGCAGCAGCAGCATCGCCAGTGCCAGGGCCAGCGCCATGGACAGCGGCACCCGCATGAGGGCGAACAGGAGCGTGTTGGCCATGGACGTGGCCACCTGCGGGTCCTCGAACAGCTGCCGGTAGTTTTCCAGGCCGACGGAGCGGGTGGCCCCGATCCCGTCGTAGTTGGTGAACGACAGGACGAAGCTGGCGACCATCGGTCCGGCGGTCAGAGCGAGAAAGCCGATTATCCAGGGTGAGATGAACGCGTACGCGGCGCGGGTGTCGCGGCGGCGCCAGGAGGCCAGCCAGCGGCGGGTACGGGCGCGCCGGGACGTCTCGGGTGCGGGGAAGGACCGCGGGGAGCGGCCCGGTGTGTCCGCTGAGGCCACCGGCGCGGAAACGGACGAGGATGCCGAGGCGGAAGAGGGAGCCGAGGCGGACGAGGTGGAGGGTCCCATCGGTCACTCCCCGTCCTGCGCGGCGCGGTCGAGCGCCGACTGGGCCCTGCGCTGGGCCTCGTCCAGTGCCTCCCTGGCGGTCTGGGTGCCGGAGAGCACGCTGTTGACCGCGTTCATCCACGCTTTGCGGAACTCGCTGCCCGCCGCGTTCGCCGGCACGGTGACGGCGTCGTCCTGCGCCGCGTAGAGGGTGGTGGCGGCGTCGTCGAACGCCGGGTTGCCGGTCTTCTTCCACACCTGGTGCCTGATGCGGCGGTCGGCGGTCTTGTTGCCCGTGAAGTCGCCGATGTAGGGGGAACCGTCCGCGCGGATGTCCTTCGCCTTGGCCGTGGCCGCCTTCACCCAGGTGTCGGCGGCGGTCATCGTGGCGATGAACTCGCACGCCTTCCGCGGGTGCCGTGACCCCTTGGGGATCGCCCAGCTGTAGCCGGAGACGTAGTTGACCGGCTCGCCCTCGCGGTCGCGGAAGGCGGTGGTGGTGAGCGCGACCTTCGGGGTCGTGTCGGCCAGGACGTTCACGTACCAGTCCTCCATCGGGTAGGCGCCGACCTGGTTGCGGACGAACTGGTTGGCCGCGCCGAACTGGTCGAAGGAGTCACGCAGCGCCTTCATCCGCCCCCAGCCGCCCTGGGCGTCGATGAGCCCGACCGTGAAGTCGAGCGCCTCCACGACCTCGGGGCTGTTCAGCTTGGCGGTGCGGCCGTCGTCGCTGAGCAGCGCACCGCCGTTGGCGCGCACCCACAGCGGGAAGAACTCGGGGATCTTGGGGTCGAAACCGATCCGCGTCAGCTTGCCGTCCTTGTTGCGCTTGAGGTCCCTGGCCAGCTTCAGCAGACCGTCCCAGTCGGAGGTGTCCACGTCCTTGGGGCGGTGCCCGGCGTCCTCGAGTGCGGCGCGGTTGAGCAGCATCACGCGGTTGTCGTAGGAGTCGGGCAGACCGTAGACGGTGCCGTCGAGGGTGGCCTCGTCGATCGCGCCTTCGCGGTACTCGTCCAGGTCGATTCCGCGGCTGCGCAGACAGCTGGTGAGGGGCACGACGGCTCCGCGGGAGGCGTAACCGCCGAGCAGGGTGCGGTCCATGCGGACGACGTCGGGCGGGTCGCCGGCGGCCACCGAGGAGAGGAACTGCTGCTCGTCGAAGGCCCCCTCGTTGACGCGGATGTGGACGCCGGTCAGGGCCTTGCGTGCCTGATCGATCCGGACGTTGGCCAGGGCGTCGCCCTGGCCGAACCCCATGGTCGTGAAGGTGTCCGAGGTGTCGGCGAAGCCGACGCCGCCGCAGGCGGTGGCCGGCAGCAGCCCGACCGCGGCGGCCAGCGCGGCTGCGGCCCGGCGCAGCCGGCGTCGGGGTGGTGGTGCCGCCATGGCGCTCTCCCTTGAGGTTGGCTGACACGGGGAACCGAAGGGTGCGGGGGTGTCCGGGGTGCGGTGGAGGCTGACACGTCGCGGTGCGGCGCGAACGGCACGGGCCGGCCCGCCGGTTCGGTGTCACTCGGTGTGGCATCGATCCCAGGTGGGAACGTAACCACATGCGGAAGGGGAATCAAGGGTCGGTACACGGCCGGTTTGCGGGCACGCCGCTCAGCCGGGTTCCGGGCGAGCCGCTCAGCGCGGCCCCGACCGCCGCCCCGGCACCCGGCCGCCAGGCCGGCGCGCCACGAAGACCAGCTCGCGACCCGGCCGGTCAGGGGCGTCCCGCACGTCGTCCACCACGAACCCCCGCTCCCCCAGATCCGCCTCGATCTCCTCCCGGTCGCGGAACCTGAGTGTCGACTCGGACGTCAGCACCTGCCCGTCCGGCGTGAACTCGTAAGTGTGGCGGAAGGTCACCAACGGCCCCTCGACCGCCACGAGATCGCTCCAGCTCGCGACCGTGCCCCCGCCCGGCACCCGCGTCACGCGGTAGGAGCCCTCACGGTTCCACCGCTCCCAGGCCCGCACCGCGGGGTTCCTGGTCTCGAAGACCAGATGGCCCCCCGGGCGCAGCGCCCCGTGCGCGGCGCTCAGCGTCGCACGCCAGGCCTCGCGGCCGACGATCTCCTGAGCGACGTTGGCCGTCATGGTGACGAGGTCGGCGCCCAGCGGCGGCGACGCGCTCGCGTCGCCGCAGAGCCAACGCACCGCGCCGCCACCGGCTTTGGCGCGGGCCACCGCAAGGGAGGCCGCGGCCGGATCGACCCCGGTGACCTCGATCCCACGGGCCGCCAGCAGCAGCGCGAAGGTGCCGGTACCGCAACCGAGGTCGAGCACCCGCCGCGCGCCCAGTTCCTCCGCGAGGCCGCGATAGGCCTCCAGGTCAGCGCGCTCGCCCTCCAGCACGTCGTAGAGGGCGGCGAGCCGGGGCCGCCGGAAGAGCTCGTCCGCCATACGGCCACGCTAGGCCCCACGCCGCACGGACGGCAGTGGCGCGGGACCGCTCGTCTCCTCTCGCACGGCAGTACGCCGGGCGCGTCCGGGGCAGTGGCGCGGCGCCGTGGCCCCGGCGGGGCCCCGCGCACGCCCTCGCTCTCATTCCGCCCGGTCCCGCCACCCGCCGGAGCGCCACTGGGTGCGCAGCGCCGCGTAGTCGCGCGCCTGGAGTCGCTCGCCCGTACGGTCCAGGTGGGTGGTCACATAGAGGGCGGGGACGCCGAGTGCGGGCTTGGCCTCGGCGTAGGCGCGCCACTGGGCGAGGTCGGGGGCGCACCAGTCGTCGGTGTCGACGAGGAGGTGGGGGCAGCCGGCACGGGCCACGGCCGCGCGGTAGCGCATCTGGGGGACGACGTGGGCGTACGGGTCCGGATCGTCCAGCCGCAGCATGTCGTTGAGGCGGACCATGTCGGTCACGTCGGCGAACGCGGGATGCGGGGTGTGGGTGACGACGAGCGCGTCGGGTTTGGCCTCCTTGGCCGCCGCGTACATCACCGCGAGTTGCTGGTGCAGCAGCGCGACGCCCCAGGCGGGGCCGTGGCCCACGAGGTGGTGGCCGGAGGGCGTGTCGGCGGTGAAGTCGATCTTGAGGCCGTCCGCGTCCAGGCCGTCGGGCGCCAGCATCGCCCGGAGGTTGTCCCGCAGCAGTGCGCGGGCCTCGGGGTGGCCGGGATCGAGCGCGACGGGATGACCGTCCGGGGTGCGCACACACCAGCGGGCCGGGACGCCTTCGGTGGCCCAGGCCCGCCACCACAGCAGCACCCGCTGCCCGGCGGCGTGCCGCTCGGCGATCCAGCTGCGCAGACCGGGCCACCGATCGGCGTCCGGCTCCCAGGAGCCGTACAGACGCTGCCACTTGTCGTCGACGACGACGGTCCCGGGGACGAGCCCGTGCCGGGCCAGGTGGTCCAGGTGGGCGTCGTACTCGGCCTGCGAACTGAGCTCGGGCGCCGGGCGGCCGGTGTCGCGGGCCCTGGCCATCTGGGCGCCCCAGCCGCAGAACATCGGCTCCGACCACCAGGCGGGCGGGGCCGCGGTCTCGTCCGTCGCCCGCGCGGGCGCCCAGCCCCGCGCCACGAGCCAGGAACGGTGGGCGCGCAGGCCCGCGTACGGGTCGTGGTGCCCGGGGGCGAGCCGCACGGTGGGGGTGTGGAAGGAGCCGTCGACCGCTGTGTGCCCCTCGTGGTCGAGCCGGAGGTGCCAGCCGCCGTCGGAGGGTACGTAGGCCAGCTGGGTGAAGGTCTGCGCGGCGACGGGGGAGCCGACGCCGACGGTCCACCACGTGTCGGCGAGGCCCGTCGCCGGCTCGGCGTCGTCGGGCAGGGCCGTCTCCGTGAACGCGAGGCACAGCGGAGCCGGGGTGAAGAACCAGTGGCCGCGGCCGGGCCGGGCGTCCCCGCACACGCCGATCACGGCGCTCTCGCCCGCGCCGCGCAGCAGCCGGCGCGGGGCACCCGGGTTGGGCGAGAACAGCGTGTGCCAGGCGTGGCCGCTGGGTTGCAGCCCGCTCCCCCGCCCGCCCAGCGCGGAGCGGAAGGCGAGCAGGTGCGCCTCGTCCAGCCGCCCTGACCCCGTGACGTGCCAGGTCAGTTCCGGGCCTTCGGGCCCGCACCACAAGCGGGTGTGCGCGCTGCGCCAGGCGGTGCTGCGGCGGGCGACGGTGATCAGCGGGCAGCCGTCCTCGGTGGCGAGGACGGGCGTGTCCACGGAGAGGGTGTCGTCCCGGGCTCCGACGCGGTCCAGGGCGCCGGGGAGCCGCAGTTGCAGCGGGTGCCCCGGGCCGGCGGCGAGGCGCGCCGTGGCGCCGTCGGGCGCGACGGTCAGGCGGTATCCGGGCGCGGTGACCTCGACGCTGCCGTCGTCGCGGGCCTCGGCTCTCACCCGCGGTGCGGGACGCGGGCTCATCGGACGCTCACCAGGGCCTCGGCCTGCTGTCCGAACCGCACCTGCCCCACGGTCATCTCGGCCCCGAGCCGCAGCCGTTCGGCGGGGGGCGCCGCATCGCCCACCGCCACCAGGAACTCGGCCACCGCGCCCCCGTGCCCTGCCACGTCCAGCACGGCCACGGGGGGCTCCGCCTGCCAGCCCGCCGGCAGGGCCAGCCGCACCTCGGCCCGCTCGGGGCGCGGGAAGGGGTTGCGCACCTCCACCTCGATCCGTGTCTTGCCGCCGGGGCTGACCGCACTGCGGTACGGGGTGATGCGGGCCCCGAATCCCTCGGCGCCGAAGTCGGTGTTCTTTGGGAGCAGTGCGCGGTGCAGGCGGGCGAGTTCGCGCCCCTTGTCCAGCAGCATGTCCAGGTAGGCGTCGGTCACCTCGAACGGGGGCCAGTGGCCGCTGATCATCAGATCGGGGCGCAGGGTGCGGTACAGCTCGGCGCTGCGGGTGAAGTCGTCGATCCTGAAGCGGTTGCGGTACTGGTAGTTGAGGATCTCGGGCCGCAGCCCCGGCTCCCACTCGGTGGTCTGCTGGTCGCCGGTGGCGATGACACGGCGACCGTCGACGGTGAAGGAGTAGGCGGCGGCGTAGAGGGTGTGGCCCGGCAGGTCGTGGACGCCGATCTCGTACTCGCGCCAGCGCACGGGGGCACCCACGGGCAGTGCGCGGTCGACGGGGATCGGGTCGTACCACAGGCAGGGCAGGTCCCAGCGTTCGGGCGCGGCGAGGACGGGCGCGATGTGGGCGGGTGACCACACCTGGGTGCCGTGCACCTCGCGCAGCAGGTTGAAGCCCGCCACGTGGTCGTCGTGGTAGTGGGTGGGCAGCGCCACCTCGACCCGGTCGACGCCCAGGTCGCGGCGGAGGGCGTCGATGGAGGCGAGGAGGGGGCGGCGGGAGGCGCGGTCACAGCCGCCGGGCAGTCCCGTCGTCAGGTCGTAGCCGAAGTCGATGAGCAGGGCCGCGCCGCTCTCGGACAGCAGTGCGTAGGAGTTGGCCATCGAGGTGGTGTTGCGCAGCAGGTGCGGGGTGATCTCGCGCCACGGCCGCTCCAGCATGCGCGCGGCGTCCCAGGGCTCCTTGCGGTGCAGGTCGAGCAGGCGCGTCAGGTGGGCGCGGGCGCGGGCGACGGCGGCGGGCGGGTCGGTGACGGGCTCGCCGTGGGAGGGCAGCAGCAAGTCGGGTTCGTGGGCGAGGAGTTGCAGGCAGGAGAGCACCGTGGCCGCCACGCCTTCGCGTCCGGCGTTGGGGTGAGCTCCCGTGTAGGCCCACTGCGTGGCCGCCAGCGACCAGACGCGGCCCTCGCCGTGGAGGAGGTCGCCGACGAAGGCGAGGCGGCGTCCGCCGTGTTCGACCAGGTAGCTGACGGAGCCCACGGTGTGGCCCGGAGTGGGCAGGGTGTGGACGGCGAAGGGGCCGTGGCGCTCGGTGCGGTACTCGGCGACCGTGCCGGTGACGGGCACCTGTTCGAGCAGCGAGAAGCGGTCCTGGCGCACGTCGTAGTCGTTGGCCAGCGGCCTGGTGCGCCAGTGTTCGTCGACGCCGGCTATCAGGTCGCGTTCCACCGGCGGCACCCAGATGCGCAGGCCGGCCTCGGCGGCGCGGGCGAGGCCCTGCACCTGGTCGCGGTGGTGGTGGGTGATCAGCACGTCGGTGACCTCGTCCACCCCGAAGTCGGACAGGTGATCGAGGACGTCGCCGCTGCCGAAGTCGACGAGGACGGCTCGGCGGCCCTCGCGCAGCACGTAGACGTTGCAGGTGTCCCGGAAGAGGAACACATCGCGTCCGATGAGCACTTCCCGCCCCCAGCTCTCGGTGTGTTCGCGAGTACGATGGTCGCGACCGGATGTGGTATCGATTCCAGACGGGAACGCTGCCAGTGCGGCACCGCCGGGTCAAGACCCGGCGCATTAGGGTCTTTCGTTTGGATCTGGCTGGATCAGGGAGCGGGTTCCGGTGCGTGCTCTCGCAAGGCGGAGGATGGGGGTCCCCCCGGCCGAAGGCTGGGGGAGAGTCCCTGCGTGGGGGCACCTCCCGGGGCGAGCGAAGCCGAGCCCTGGGGGAAGCGGCGACTGACTCCCCCAGCCTCCGGCCGGGGGTGCCCCCAGCCGCGAGAGTGCGTGCCGGGGCCCGCGAGCCCAGCAAGATCCAAACGAGAGGCCCTAGCAAACCGCGAGCAGCTGGTCCCTGGCGCGACGCCCGAGCGATGCCGGGGCGGTGGCTCCCCGGAGCCGCCGCCCCGGCATACGCCTCGCCCCGGGCCGCCGTCACTTGACGACCGCTCAGGCAATGGGTTGCATACCAGCGTGATCGTGCACCAGGCCCCACCGCCAGAAGAACCCCGGCCCCGTCAGAACCACCAGGGGTGTGAGGTCACCACGCTGTGGACCCGGTGATCATCGTCGGGGCAGGCCCCGTCGGACTGGCTCTCTCGCTCGCTCTCGCCCGGCACGCGGTTCCGTCGGTCGTCCTCGACGCGACCGACGGCCACCCGCAGGTCCGCGCCGCACGCACCTGCGTGCTGCGCCCCGACACCGTGGCGCAACTGCCCCCACTGCCCGGCGCACGCTGGCGCTCGTGGCGCACCCAACGGCGCGCCCAGCCGGTCGCTGAGACCGACCTGCCCCCCGAGCACGCCCCCCTGCACCTGGCGCAGCACGCCCTGGAGCGCGTGCTGCGCAGCGCCCTGGCCGACGAACAGCTCGCCCGGGTGGTCACCGGCAGCCACGTCGATCTGCTGGAGCAGGACCCCAGGGGCGTCACGGTGCACACCCGCGGCCCGTCCGGCACCTGGTGGCGGGGCAGCTACGCGGTCGGCTGCGACGGCGCACGCTCGACCGTCCGCAAACTCCTCTCAGTTCGTTTCCCCGGCCGCACCGCGGTCGAGCGGCACGCGGTCGCGGCGCTGCGCGTGCGGCTGCCCTGGGAAGAGGGGCGCTACGGTCGGGACGGCGCATGGGAGCCCGGCCAGGTGGGCCGCGCGCTGCTGCACCGCGACCCCGGCGGTACCCCCGGAGAGGTGACGGCCAGGCCGCTGGCCGACGGGCTGTGGCGACTCGACTGGCTGTTGACGCCACGCGGCGATCTCGTCACCCCCCAGGAGATGCTGGAGCGCGTCGCCGACGCACTCGCGACCTGGTCCGAGGAGGCACTCCGCACCGCCCAGGCGGAGCGGACGGGCAAGGCCGCGAGGACCGGCAGCACAGCCAAGCCGAACAAAGCGGCCGGGGCGACCGAGGCGGCCCAGGCGGGCAGTCCGTACGGGGCCGACCGGAACGAGAGGCACGGGAGGAACGACACGAACGAGGGCCGTACCGCGCCCGCGCACCCTGGCAACCGTGACGTCGGGGAAACGGCCGCCCGCATCGGACCCTACGAACTGGTGGACACGGGGGTGCACACCGCACACCAGCGGCTCGCCCGGCACTGGCGCGTCGACCGCTCCTTCCTCGCCGGCGACGCCGCGCACCTGACAGGTGCGCTGGGAGTCCAGTCCGTCGACGAAGGGCTGCGGGATGTCACCAACCTCGCCTGGAAGCTTGCTCTCGCCTGGCACCACGGGCACGACGGGGCGGCCGACGCCCTGCTGGACAGTTACGAGGCCGAACGGCGCCCCACCGTCACCGCACGGCTGCGCGCCGTCGATCAGGCCATGGCCGTCGTACGGCGCGGCGGCGGACTGCGGTCGCTGCTGCCCGGCGGGGGCGCACGTGCCCACCTGGCCTTGCTGACCGACGGGCACCTGGGGCAGGGCCTGCTCGGTGCGCCTCCCGCGTACAGCCGAACGCCGCTGGCCCCGCCACACGGGAGCACTCCCCAGGTACCGGTCGGCACAGCGCAGGGCGCCCCTGTCGAGGATGTCCCCGTCACGGCCGTGGACGGCTCCCGGGGAACGCTGCGCGGCTGGCTGGGTGGCGTCGGCGGGGAGTTGCTGGTCGTGCTGGTGGCCCCGGGCACCGCGGTGTGGGACAGCCGCCACTGGCTGTCGGCGGGGATGATGCCCGAACTGGCCGCCGCCGTGGAGAAACTGCCGCTGCGGGCGACACTGCTGGTCACCGAGGGCTACCCGGGCGCGGCCGCACACACGGTGCTCGCCGTCCGCGCCGACGGCCACCTGGCCGCCGCCCTCCCGGCAGGGCACACCGAGGCGCTCAACGCCTGGGCGGAGGCGATACGCGGAACAGGCGCGGTTCACCACCGAACCGGCGCTTAGGGACGCCCCCCCCGGGCGGCTCCCGGCTCCCGGCCTGAAGATGTCGCGACTGGCTGCGGCCTGGGCCTTTCTTACAACCCTCTTAGCCTGCCCTCCCATGCTGACGATCATGGACGAGCAGGAGAACGACCTCTCCCACGAGGGTGATCGGCAGCACGCACCGGCCTGGGCAGCCGCCCGCACGGAAGCTCCGCAGGAAGCCGGGCCGGGAAACAGGCCGACTGCCCGGACAGGCTCCGTGGCGCAAGCCCGCGTGGGAAAGTCAGCCCAGTCCCCGACAGAGATATCGGAGGGAGCACACGCAGCGCCCCGGGAAGTGGCCCACACCCCGCACACCGGGAGGCACTCGGTGCATTCCCCTCGTGACGCGACGGGCGCTGGACGCAGACGGCGCAACCGTGTCCTGGGCATCGCCGCCGCCCTCACCCTGACGGCGACCACCGCGTCCGCCGGTTACGCCGCTTTCGCCGGCCCCAACCCCCGCACAGGCCACACCGAGCCGCCGCACGTCCGCGGCGCACAGGTCGACTTCACCGTGGCCGGAGGCACCACGACGGTCGACACGACCTCACTACGGGTGACCGGGCACACGGACGGCGGCGCCGCCGTACCCGTCTCCGACGCCGCGGCCGGCGCCGACAAGCTGGGTGAGCCAAGCAGAGTGCAGGTGCAGGGCTCCCAGGCTTCGTGGTCGTACCCCACCAGGGGGCTCACCGTGACCGCAGCGAGTGAGCGGGGAAGGCTGAGGATGACCGTCCACTCGGGCACGGACGGCACCCTCGCATGGCCGGTGACCGGCGGCGCGGGCCCTGGCACGGCAGGAGAGCGGGGACAGCAGGCCTCCTTGCAGATACCGCGCGGCGAGGGGCTGTCCGTGCCCGTCGCGGACCGGTTCTGGAACTCCGAACAGGCAGGGCTCGCCGGCACCGAGGCCGACCTGGCCACCGGCTCGCTCACGCTGCCGCTGTGGGGCTACACCACCGGTCGGCACGGTGTCAGCTACCTCGTGCCCGAGAATGTGGGCACCTCGCTCAGGTTCGCCTCCAGCGGCGGCGCACTGCACGCCACGGCCACGCACGACTTCTCCCGCCGTGAGAAGACCCTCGGCTACACCGTCACTTTCTCCCTCACCTCCGCTTCCCCCGTCGCACCGGCCGTCGACTACCACCGCTGGCTGCGCGAACACGGCAAGCTGCACACCCTCGAGCAGAAAATCGCCGAAAACCCTCAGGTCGGGAAACTGCTGGGCGCCCAGCACGCCTACCTGTGGGGCGGAGCCCGCGACGCGAAGGCCGTACGAAAGCTCCGCGAATGGGGCAACACCCGGCTGTGGCTCGGCTACGACGCCGACGGGCACCCCATGAGCAAGGAAGCCGTGGCGATGGCCAAGAAACAGGGCTACCTCGTCGGTCCGTACGACACCTACGCCAACGGCCAGGACCCCGCGACCGCCGACACTCCCGTCGCCACCTGGCCGGGAACCGTCTACCCCGATTACTGCGTACGCACCCGGAAAGGCGCGATGAAGCCAGGTTTCGGCGACCGCGGCTGCTACCTCAGCTCCGAAGCGTTCGCCGAGTCCGAGCCGGACGAGCACTATCTGGCCCAGCACACGCGCAAGATGACCGCGAACGGCGCCAACAGCGTCTTCGTGGATGTGGACGCGGCAGGCGAACTGCTCAGCGACTTCTCCGCGCACCACCCGATGACCAGGAAACAGGACCGGGCCAACCGGATGGCGCGCCTGCGTGCCCTCGCCGACGAGAGCGGCTTCGTCGTCGGCTCCGAGTCGGCCGTCTCCTGGTCCGCGCCGGCTCTCGCCTTCAACCACGGCGCACAGACACCCGTCAACGACCGGCTGTGGGCCGTGGAGAACGACAAGGACACGTGGGGCGCCTACTACCCGGCCGACGCACCCGCCCACTTCTTCAAACCGACCGAACTGCCCACGGCACTGGCGAAGTCGATGTTCGACCCGGCTTACCGCATTCCCCTCTACGAAACCGCGTTGCACGACTCGCTGGTCACCACCGACCGCTGGGAGATGCCCTACGACAAGCTGCCGAAGCAGAAGACGGACCGTGCGCTGATGTCCGTGCTGTACAACACACCGCTCAACTTCGTCCTCGGGGACGAGAACCTCGCCTCCACGGGCAAGGAAATGGCCACCCTCCAACGCTACTTCGCCCCGTTGCACCAGGCGGCGGGCACCGAACGTCTGACGCAGTTCCGCTGGTTGACCAGCGACCATCGCGTGCAGCACACGGTGTTCGGCGACGGCGCCCTGACGGTGACCGCGAACTTCGGCACCGAGGCACACGGCGGGCTGCCCGGCGGCTGCGTGGACGCCACGCTGAAGAAGGAGGCCACACCCCGGCGGCTCTGCCCGGCCGAGAGCTGACACCCGGCAGCGGGCGCGAACGCGAGTACGGGTACGGATAGGGGCAGGCCGCACGGGCGCGGGCGTGGGCACGGCCGACCGCGTGTCCGCGCGAGTCACAACCGGGCCCCATGGCGCGCGGTCCCGCGTCGGCCACCTCTAGATCCCCGGAAAATGCTCCTCCAGTGACTCCGGGTCCTCCCCTTCTTCTTCCAGCGCCTGGCGGACCACACGAAGGGCCAAGCCTTCCGAGTAGCCCTTGCGGGCCAGCATTCCGGCGAGGCGACGGAGACGCTTGTCCCTCTCGAGACCCCTGGTGGCACGCAATTTGCGTGCCACCAGCGCGCGCGCCGTCTCTTCCTCCTGCTCCGCGTCGAGCTCGCCCACCGCCTCGTCGATCACCGTCGCGTCCACGCCCTTGGTGCGCAGTTCGCGGGCGAGGGCACGGCGGGCCAGCCCCCGGCTGTGGTGCCGGGATTCCACCCAGGCGGCGGCGAACGCGCCGTCGTCGATGAGGCCGACGTCCTCGAACCGGGCCAGCACTTCTTCGGCCGCCTCCGTGGGCACGTCCCGCTTGCGGAGCGCGTCCGCGAGCTGCCGGCGCGTCCGGGGCGTGCCGGTGAGCAGCCGCAGGCAGATGGCTCTGGCCCGCTCCACCGGGTCCTGCGGCTCCCGGGACTGCGGCTCCCGGGAGGGTCGCGATCCCCGGGGCTGTTGCTCCCCGGGGGCGGACGACGTACGCGATGATCCCGCTCCGGCCCTCGACGGGGCGGGATCATCGCCGTCCTGGGAGCCCGCTCCCGCCCCGTCGCCCCACGGCGGGGCGGGGGTGGAGGACGGGTCCGGGGAGGGGGTGTACTCCGGCCAGTCGGTGCGCCGCGTCACCGGACTAGCTCTTGGCCGCGGCGGCCTTGGTGGCCTTGGTGGCCTTCGCCGTCTTGGCGGCGGGGGCCGGGACCGTCTTGGCGTCCGCACCGTCCGCCGCGGCTGCCGCGCCGGCGGCAGGGGCCGCGGTGCTGTCCGCGGCGTCCGCCCCGGGCTCACCCGACGGGTCCTGGGGCTGGACGCCGATGCCGAGCTTCTCCTTGATCTTCTTCTCGATCTCGTTGGCGAGGTCGGGGTTGTCCCGCAGGAAGTTGCGGGAGTTCTCCTTGCCCTGGCCGAGCTGATCGCCCTCGTACGTGTACCAGGCGCCGGACTTGCGGACGAAGCCGTGCTCGACGCCCATGTCGATCAGACCGCCCTCACGGCTGATGCCCATGCCGTAGAGGATGTCGAACTCGGCCTGCTTGAAGGGCGGTGCGACCTTGTTCTTGACGACCTTGACACGGGTCCGGTTGCCGACAGCGTCGGTGCCGTCCTTCAGAGTCTCGATGCGGCGGATGTCGAGCCGCACCGAGGCGTAGAACTTCAGCGCCCTACCGCCGGTCGTGGTCTCCGGAGAGCCGAACATCACGCCGACCTTCTCGCGGAGCTGGTTGATGAAGATCGCGGTGGTCTTGGACTGGTTGAGCGCACCTGCGATCTTCCGGAGGGCCTGGCTCATGAGCCGGGCCTGGAGGCCGACGTGGGAGTCGCCCATCTCGCCCTCGATCTCGGCCCGGGGCACCAGCGCGGCGACCGAGTCGATGATGATCAGATCGAGCGCGCCGGAGCGGATCAGCATGTCGGTGATCTCGAGGGCCTGCTCGCCGTTGTCCGGCTGGGAGAGGATCAGCGCGTCGGTGTCGACACCGAGACGCTTGGCGTACTCGGGGTCCAGCGCGTGCTCGGCGTCCACGAAGGCGACCGTGCCGCCCGCCTTCTGGGCGTTGGCCACCGCGTGGAGGGTCAGGGTCGTCTTACCCGAGGACTCGGGGCCGTAGACCTCCACGACCCGGCCTCGCGGCAGGCCGCCGACCCCGAGGGCCACGTCCAGGGCGGTCGACCCGGTGGGGATGACCTCGACCGGCTCGTTCGGCCGCTCGCCCATGCGCATCACGGCGCCCTTGCCGAATTGCCGTTCAATCTGAGCGAGAGCAGCGTCGAGCGCCTTCTCGCGGTCGGTTCCTGCCATGGGTGCCACCCGGTTGTTTGCTTGAGTCGATCGCTTCACGTCTCACGACGCTAGCGCCTGCCACTGACAATCGGTCCGGACCCGCGCTCCCCCGGCCGGCATGGCCTGAGCGGACGTTCGCCGGAGCCTCCATAAGAATCGATGTTCGATTTTTGAGTCAAGTCGCACCGCGCACCTGTGGAAAACTCCGAAAAGCGCAGGTCACAGCCACATACCTGAGGAATCACATCCCCGAGGGCGAGGCAACCGACCCGGTCACCGGCGGTGCGAGAGCCACCGTCCGAACCCGTGGCGCCTGCTCCGCGCACCCCGCCCGACCGACACGTCCGAGACCTCGTAGCGCTTCACGTACGCGCTGAAGAACCCCTGCAGTGTCGCCATCGCCGGGATGGCGACCAGCGCACCCACCACCCCCAGCAGCGAGGTGCCCGCGATCACCGACCCGAAGGCGACGGCGGGATGGATGTCCACGGTCCTGGCGGTGATGCGCGGCTGCAGCACATAGTTCTCGAACTGCTGGTAGAGGACGATGAACACCAGCACCCACAGCGCCGACCAGGGGTCGACGGTGAAAGCGATCAGCAGCGGCAGCGCGCCGGCCAGATAGGTGCCCACAGTCGGCACGAACTGCGAGACCGCGCCGACCCAGACGCCCAGCGCCGCCGCGTACGGGACGCCCAGCAGTTGCAGGAAGAGGTAGTGCGCGGCAGCGGAGATCAGCGCCATCAGCGCACGCGAGTAGATGTATCCCCCGGTCTTGCTGACGGCGATCTCCCAGGCGCGCAACACCTCCGCCTGGTGTGCGGGCGGCAGCATGGAGCACAGCGCGGTGCGCAGCCGCGGGCCGTCGGCCGCGAAGTAGAACGTGAACAGCGCGACCGTCAGAAGCTGGAAAACTCCCCCCAGCACCGTCGCGGAGACCCCCCACACGTTCCGGGCCCCGTTGCGCAGGTAGCCGCGCACCCAGTCGGAGTGGACGAGCCCGGAGCGGAGCTCGTCCACGTGCAGATCGGTGTGGAAGTGGTCGTTGCTCCAGCGCAGAACCTCGGAGACGTAGCGGGGCAGGTTGTCGACGATGCGGCTGACCTGTTCGGCGAAGAGGGAGCCCAGCGCGAAGAAGAATCCGGCCGCGGCCAGCAACAGCACCAGGGAGACCAGCGCGGTCGCCGGCCCGCGCCGCATCCCCCGCCGGGCCAGACCCGCGACGGCGGGTTCCATGGCCAGCGCCAGGAAGAACGCGATCAGGACATCCAGCAGCAGGGCGAGGACACGGAGTACCGCCCAGCTGAGGATCTGGTAGGCCGCGAACAGGGCGAGGGCGAGCACGAAGGCCCGAGGCAGCCAGTGCGGCATCGCCGCGGACCGTGGACCGCGGCGGAAGCCGGCAGCCGAGGCCACCGGGCCGGGACCCTCCTCTTCGGGGGCGCCGCTCTCGCCGCCGGACGGCCCGTCTCCCTGAGCCACCCCACCTCGCGGTCGGCCGCCGCCCCGGTGGCCACCGGTGTGCCGGCCCTTGTCTCCCCCACCGCGGCCCTCGCGCTCGCCGTCGCGTCCGTCACGGCCGTCGTACTCGCCGTCGCGTCCGTCGCGGCCCTCGCGTTCCCCATCGAGGCCCTCGCGTTCCCCGTCGCGTCCGCCGCGGCCCTCGCGCTCCCCGTCGCGTCCGTCGCGGCGCTCGTCCCGGCCGCCGTCGCCTGGTGCACCCACCGGACAAGTCTCGCCCTACCGGACACACCGCCCGGTAAACGACTCACCTCTTGTGCGCCGGGACGTCCATGACCTCGCAGACCACCCGCCACACGTCTTTCGCGTCCCAGCCCGCCGCGAGCGCCTCATGGACGGTCCGGCCGCCCAGCTCGGACATCACGAAGTCATGTGCGAAGGAGTCGGCGTACGACGCACCGAAGTGCTCCGCCATCCGCTGCCAGAAGTCCGTCAACCGCATGCCTCGAGTATCCCGCCTGGAGGGTTGGCTCGGCTCCACAGCAGTGACCGGGACGCCCGGCGGGCCTACCGTCGGAGGATGGCTCACAGTGGTTCGGTCCTCTCCCGCGCGGAGAACTTCATCTGGCTGACAGCGCGCGTGCTGGAACAGCGGCGTTTCGAGCACGACTTCCTGGACGGCGACCCGAGCGCGGTCGAGACGGCGCTGGACGCCTACCGCAACGCGGACGGCGGTTACGGACACGCGCTGGAGCCCGACCTGCGGGGCCCGGTGAGCCAGCCGCTGCACACCGCGGCGGCCGTGCGGGTGCTGGACGCGATCGGACGCTGCGCCGGACAACGGGTCGAGCGCATCGGCCGGTATCTGACGGCGGTCTCCACGCCCGACGGCGCCCTCCCCGCCGTCCACCCGTCGCTGCGCGGATACCCCGCCGCGCCCTGGATCCCCGTGGTGGACACGCCGCCCAGTGATCTGCTGGCGACCGGCCCGGTCGTGGGCACGCTGCACCGCAACAGCGTCTGGCACGCCTGGCTCTTCCGCGCGACGGACTACTGCTGGCACACCGTCGAGACCCTGGGCAAGACCCACCCGTACGAGGTGCAGGCGGCGCTCGCCTTCCTGGACGGTGTCCCCGACCGCCCGCGTGCCGAGGCGGCGGCGGGCCGTCTGGGGACGCTGGTGCGCGAGCAGCGCCTGGTCGTGACCGACCCGGACCGGGCGGAGCGCTTTCCCCTCCCGGACGGGTACGCACCGGGAGAGCACCATTACGTGACCGACTTCGCCACGGCGCCCGACTCGCTGGCACGGCGCTGGTTCTCGGACGCGGAACTGGACCACTGTCTCGACCATCTGGTGAGCCGCCAGGAGGAGGACGGCGGGTGGGACATCAACTGGCGCAGGTGGGCGCCCGGAACAGCGCTGGAAGGCCGCCCTCTGGTGACGCTCGACGCCCTGCACACCCTCCGCGCGTACGGACGGCTTTGAGTCGTTTCCCTCGGTCTCCTTATCCGCTCCCTCGGTCTCCTTATCCGCGCGTCCGGGCCCGGGTCCCCTTTTCGGGCGCGGCCGGGCACGGAGCCCCTCAGACGCGCCCGGGCCCGGAGCGCCTTTTCGGGCGCGTCCGAGCGCGAGTCCCTTTCGAGGCACCGGCCACCCGTCCGACGCGTACGCTCGGGGCGCCTGCCTCCCTGTCATGCCAACGCGCGCACGCCCGCCGTGACCAGGACGGCCGCGGCGACGACGACCAGGAAGGGTGCGCGCACTACCAGGGCGAGCGCCGCGGCGGCGAGCCCGGCCGCGCGGGCGTCGAGCACGAGCGCTGTCTGGTCGGCGAACGTCTGCTGCGCGGTCAGCGCCGCCAGCAGTGCCACCGGCAGCAGGGCGGTCAGCCGCCTGAGCACCGGCCGCTCCAGCACTCCGGCGGGTACCGAGAGGCCGAGCAGCTTGACCAGATAGCAGCCCAGGGCAGTGACCCCGATGGCGATCCACACACTCACCGCGACTCCTCCTCGCTCCCGCTCTTCTTCCGTTTCCGCCGCGTCAGGACATCCGCTGCCCTCTGTGCCTTTCCGGTGTGCACCGCCAGGACGGCGGGGGCCGCCAGCGCGGCCACCAGAACCGGTACGCCCGCGGGGAGCACCGGAAGGAGGGCGAGTCCGAGGACGGCGGCGAGTCCCGCCGTGGTGCGCTCGACGCCGGTGCGGAGCATGGGTGCCAGCAGTGCCAGGAAAGCGGCGGGTGGTGCCGCGTCCAGCCCCCACGCGGCGGTGTCGCCGAGCGCTTCGGCTCCGAGGGCACCCAGGAAGGTGGTGAGGTTCCACAGGACGAAGAGCGTCGCACCGGTCACGGTGAAACCGAGTCGGACGGCGCGCCGTCCCCGCTGGGCGAGCGCGACGGCCGATGTCTCGTCGATCACCCAGTGCGCTGCGGCGAGTCTCACCCCCGGGCGCAGCCCGAGAAGGCCGGAGAGGCGCAGCCCGTAGAGGGTGTTCCTGGTCCCCAGGAAGAACGCCCCGACTGCCGCGGTCAGCGGCCCGCCCCCGGCCGCCAGTGCGCCGACCAGGGCGAACTGGGAGGCACCGGTGAAGACGAAGAGGCTCAGCGCACACGTCTGAGCGAGGCTGATGCCTGCGCCGGAGGCGGTGACGCCGAACGCGAAACCGGAGAGCCCGACGGCGATGCCGACGCCGAGGGCGTCCCGCACCACGGCGCGGTCCTCAGACGGCCCTCCGCCGCCGTCCGCCGGCGCGGCAGCCGCGCCGCGCGGCTCCGGCGAACCCTGCCGCTCCTCCGGCGCTTCCGGCGGATGCGGCTTCCCCGGCGCATGCGGCGCATGCGGCGCTGTAGACACATCCGGCTCTGTCCACGGTTTCTGTGCTGTCGGCGGGCTCGGCGCTTCGGACGTCTCCGGCGCCCAGGGCCGGTCGAAGATCTCGCGGGTTTCTCTCTGCTCTGGCACGGGACGACATTAGGAAGCCGCCGCTGGGCCGGTCTTGTACGTTCTTGCGCGGCCGCGCTGGTAGGCGCCCGGCGGCACCCCCACGATCCGTCCGAAGTGGCGGGTCAGGTGGGCCTGGTCGGTGAATCCGACGGCACCGGCGGCCTCGGCGGGGGGTGTCCCCGCGTCCAGCAGTGCTCGGGCCCGGTGGACTCGCGCGTCCGTCAGCCAGGCGTGCGGCGGCATCCCGTACGTGCGGCGGAAGGCGCGCAGCAGTGCGAAGGGGCCGGTGCCCAGCTCGGCGGCGAGCCCCTCCAGAGTGGGCGGGTCCGCCATCCGCTCCTCGAGGACGGCACGCGCCAGCGCGGCGTCGCGCGCACCGGCTGCGCGTGTCGCCCGTCCGGGCAGGGGGCCGCCGTGCAGCCGCAGCAGCCGTGCGACGGCCGCGTGCAGGTGGCTGTCGGCGGCCAGCGCGTTGTGCTGCTCCAGCGCGAAGTGCACCGCCCGCACGTGGCGGGCCGAGACGGGATCGTGGGCCGCCGGGACGGCGAACCCCGGGGTGCCCCGGATCGTGGTGGTCTCAGCGGCGATCCGGGCCACCATGCCCGGGTCCGGGTAGAGGACCTCGTACCGCCAGCCCTCGGGTATCCCGGCGTGGCCGGTGTGCGCGGTGTCGGGGTTGATCAGCGCGATCCCGCCCACACCCACGCGGTGCACGTCGCCCCCGTGGTGGAAGGCTTCCACTCCCTCCGTGATGGCGGCGATGACGTACGTCCGGTGGGTGTGGCGCGCGAAGACCTTGCGGATGTAGCGGGCGCGCAGGAGGTCGAGGTCGGGCAGTTTCGGTGACTGCCAGTAGTGTGCGCTCTCCCCGTCCGTCATCCTTCCATTCTGCGCCCGCCCCGCGGGACCCCGGTCTCGGCACCGGCGTTCGTCTCGGCGGGCGGGTCCTGTCGTGGCACCGTGCCATGACCAGGCACCGGCGCCATGCCCAGGCACCGGCGCCATGACCGGGCACCGTGCCGGCGCTCGCCGCCGTTGTCAGTGCCGTGCTGCACGATGGGGACATGGGTCGGACATCGGCGCTGGACGCCTTCTCACCGGCGACCCGTGCATGGTTCACGGGCGCCTTCAGCGAGCCCACCTCCGCGCAGGAGGGGGCCTGGCGTGCGCTGGCCGAGGAGTCGGACGCGCTGGTGGTGGCGCCCACCGGATCGGGGAAGACGCTGGCCGCCTTTCTCGCCTCGCTGGACGCCCTCGCCTCCACGCCGCCGCCCGCCGATCCCGTCAAGCGCTGCCGGGTGCTGTACGTCTCGCCGCTGAAAGCGCTGGCTGTGGATGTGGAGCGCAATCTGCGCAGCCCGCTGACCGGTATCAGGCAGGAGTCGCTGCGGCTCGGCCTCCCGGAGCCTGAGATCACGGTCGGTATCCGTTCGGGTGACACCCCGGCAGCCGAGCGCAGGTCGATCGCCCGCCGCCCGCCGGACATCCTGATCACCACGCCCGAATCGCTGTTCCTGATGCTGACCTCCGGCGCCCGGGAGGCGCTCAGCGGTGTCGAGACGGTCATCGTGGACGAGGTGCACGCGGTCGCGGGCACGAAGCGCGGCGCCCACCTGGCGCTGTCCCTGGAGCGGCTGGACCACCTGTTGGAGCGGCCGGCGCGGCGCATCGGCCTGTCGGCGACGGTCCGCCCGGTGGACGAGGTCGCGCGGTTCCTCTTCCCCCGCCGGAACGCGGCCGTCGTGCAGCCGCCGTCGGGCAAGGAGTTCGAGCTGTCCGTCGTGGTCCCGGTGGAGGACATGGGCGAGCTGGGCAGCTCCCCCACGCAGGACGCGGCGGGCCCGGACGGTGCGGGCCCCGGCGCGGGCGGCAAGCCGTCGATCTGGCCCTCGGTGGAGGAGCGGATCACCGACCTCATCCAGGAGCACCGCTCGACCATCGTCTTCGCCAACTCGCGCCGTCTTGCCGAGCGGTTGTGCAACAGGCTGAACGAGATCGCCTACGAGCGTGCCACGGGCGAACCGATGCCCGAGGACCACTCGCCCGCCGAGTTGATGGGGAACGCGGGCGCGGTCACCGGCGCGCCGCCACTCCTTGCGCGGGCCCACCACGGTTCGGTCTCCAAGGAGCAGCGCGCCCAGGTGGAGGAGGATCTCAAAGCGGGCCGGCTGCCCGCCGTGGTGGCCACCTCCAGCCTGGAGCTGGGGATCGACATGGGGGCCGTCGATCTGGTGATCCAGGTCGAGTCGCCGCCCTCGGTGGCCTCCGGACTCCAGCGGGTGGGCCGCGCGGGACACCAGGTGGGTGCGGTCTCCGCGGGGGTGGTCTTCCCCAAGTACCGGGGCGATCTGGTGCAGTCGGCGGTCGTCACCGAGCGGATGCGCCAGGGTGCCATCGAGGCGCTGCGTATCCCCGCGAACCCGCTGGACGTACTCGCCCAGCAGATCGTCGCCATGGTCGCGGTGGACGTCTGGGACGTGGAGGAGCTGCTGGCTCTGGTGCGGCGTGCGGCCCCGTTCGCCGCGCTGCCCGAGTCGGCGTACACCTCGGTGCTGGACATGCTCGCCGGGCGGTATCCGTCGGACGCGTTCGCCGAGCTGCGCCCACGCCTGGTGTGGGACCGGGTGGGCAACACGCTCACGGGTCGGCCGGGTGCGCAGCGGCTCGCGGTCACCTCCGGCGGCACGATCCCCGACCGCGGGCTGTTCGGTGTCTTCCTGGCGGGTGCCGACCCGAAGAAGGGCGGTGGCCGGGTCGGTGAGCTGGACGAGGAGATGGTCTACGAGTCCCGGGTGGGTGACGTGTTCACCCTGGGGACGACGTCCTGGCGGATCGAGGACATCACCCGTGACCGGGTGCTGGTCACGCCCGCGCCTGGCGTGCCGGGGCGCCTGCCGTTCTGGCGGGGGGACCAGTTGGGCAGGCCGCTGGAGCTGGGCCGGGCGCTGGGCGCCTTCCTGCGCGAGATCGGTTCGCTGACCCGTGAACGGGCCCGGGAGCGGCTGGCGGCCTCCGGGATGGACACGCTGGCGATCGGCAACCTGCTGGCGTATCTGGAAGAGCAGCGGGAGGCGGCCGGGCACGTCCCGGACGACCGGACGATCGTGGTGGAGCGCTTCCGTGACGAGCTGGGCGACTGGCGCGTCGTGGTGCACTCCCCCTTCGGTGCCCAGGTGCACGCCCCCTGGGCGCTCGCCATCGGGGCACGGCTGTCCGAGCGGTACGGCATGGACGCGCAGGTCATGCACGCGGACGACGGGCTGGTGCTGCGGCTGCCGGACGCCGAGTTGATGGACCTGGACCTGTTCGAGCCCGAGTCGCCCTCTCCGCGCACCCCGGCGCAGGAGATGCCCGGGCCGGGGGGCGGCCTGCCGGTCGATCCCGACCAGCCGCCCATCGGGGTCGGCGACGTGCTCTTCGACAAGGGCGAGATCGAGCAGACCGTCACCGACCAGGTGGGCGGCTCGGCGCTGTTCGCCGCCCGCTTCCGGGAGTGCGCCTCGCGTGCGCTGCTGTTGCCGCGCCGCAGTCCGGGCAAGCGCACGCCCCTGTGGCAGCAGCGGCAGCGGGCCTCGCAGCTGCTGCAGGTGGCGAGCGAGTTCGGCTCTTTCCCGGTCATCCTTGAAGCGGTTCGCGAGTGCCTGCAGGACGTCTTCGACGTGCCGGGGCTGACGGAGCTGATGGGCGACATCGAGTCGCGCCGCGTCCGCGTGGTCGAGGTGACGACGCCGGAGCCCTCGCCGTTCGCCCGCTCGCTGCTGTTCGGCTATGTCGCGCAGTACCTCTACGAGGGGGATTCCCCGCTGGCCGAGCGCCGGGCGGCGGCGCTCTCCCTCGACTCCCGGCTGCTGTCGGAGCTGCTGGGCCAGGCGGAGCTGCGGGAGCTGCTGGACGCCGACGTGCTGCACGAGCTGGAGGCCGAGCTCCAGTGGCGTACCGAGGACCGCCGGCTCAAGGACGTGGAGGGCGTCGCCGATCTGCTGCGCCTGCTGGGGCCGCTCACCTCCGGTGAGCTGGAAGAGCGCGGTGCCGAGCCGGGCTGGGCGCCGGAGCTGGAGGCGGCCCGCCGTGCCATCCGGGTACGGATCGCCGGCCGGGAGTACTGGGCGGGGATCGAGGACGCGGGCCGGCTACGGGACGCGTTGGGCGTGGCCCTGCCGGTCGGTATCCCCGAGGCGTTCACCGAGCCGGTGGCCGACCCGCTGGGCGATCTGCTCGCGCGGTACGCCAGGACGCACGGCCCGTTCGTCTCGTCGGACGTGGCGGACCGCTTCGGTCTCGGTACGGCTGTCGCGGACGGCGCGCTGCACCGCCTGGCGGCGAGCGGGCGGCTGGTGCAGGGCGAGTTCCATCCCTCGGGCGTGGGTCAGGAGTGGTGCGACGCGGGGGTGCTGCGCAGGCTCCGGCGGCGTTCCCTTGCGGCGCTGCGGCAGGAGCTGGAGCCCGTCGCGCCGCAGGCTCTGGCGGCTTTCCTGCCGCAGTGGCAGCACGTGGGCACGAGCAGTCTGCGCGGTGTCGAGGGGCTGTTGCGCACCGTGGAGCAGTTGCAGGGGGCCCCGGTTCCGGCGTCCGCGCTGGAGAAGCTGGTGCTGCCGGGGCGTGTCACGGACTACGCGCCGCCGATGCTGGACGAGCTGACCGCCTCGGGCGAGGTGGTGTGGGCGGGCGCGGGGGCGTTGCCCGGCAAGGACGGCTGGATCTCGCTGCATCTGGCCGACGCGGCGCCGCTCTTGCTGCCGCCCCCGCATCCGCTGGAGCTGACGCCGGTGCATCAGGCCGTGCTCGAAGCCCTGGCGGGCGGTTACGGGCTGTTCTTCCGGCAGATCGCCGAGCGGGCGCGGGCGGCGCAGCCGGAGGCCACCGACCCTCACCTCACGGAGGCGCTGTGGGACCTGGTGTGGTCGGGGCGGGTGACCGGGGACACGCTGGCCCCGCTGCGCGCCCTGCTGGGCTCGGGGCGGACGGCGGGCTCGACGGCGCACCGCGCCAAGCGGCCCACTCCGCGCGGCCGTTACGGCTCGTTCACGGCGGCGGCCGTGGCGGCGGGCAGCGGCGTGGGCCGCCGTGGCCCCGGACGCGCTCCCGTGTCGGCGCCGCCGACCGTGGCGGGACGCTGGTCGCTGCTTCCCGAGCCGGAGAGCGAACCCACCCACCGTGCGCACGCACTCGCCCGTACGCTGCTGGACCGGCACGGTGTCGTGACCCGCGGCGCGGTGTCCGCGGAGGGGGTGGAGGGGGGCTTTTCCGCGGCGTATCGGGTGCTGTCGGTCTTCGAGGAGAGCGGTCAGGCCAGACGCGGCTACGTCGTGGAGGGCCTGGGCGCCGCGCAGTTCGCGGTGGACGGAGCGGTGGACCGGTTGCGTGCTGTCAGCACGGCACGCGAGCGGGAGAGCGGCGCCGGTGGCGGCGCGGGTGTCGGCGGGCCGTACGGCGGAGGGGCGCGCGGCGGCAGTTCGCGCGCGGGCCCGCGTGCCCTCGTCCTGGCCGCGGCCGACCCGGCGAACGCCTACGGGGCCGCGCTGCCCTGGCCTGCTCCCCCGCAGGGCGCAACCCACAAACCGGGCCGCAAGGCGGGCGCGCTCGTGGTGGTGGCCGACGGTGTGCTGACGTTGTACGTCGAGCGGGGCGGCAAGACCCTGCTGGCGTGGGCGAACGATCCGGAAGCGCCGGACGGCGCGGCCGGGGAGACGGAACCGGCTGCCGCCGTGAGCGAGGCGGGTACCGCCCGGCTGGCTGCCGCAGTCGAGGCGCTCGCCGGGGCGGCCCGCCGGGGTGCGCTGGGCACCGTCACGATCGAGCGGGTGAACGGGACGGCCGCACTCTCCTCGTCGCTGGGCCCTACGCTGGAGGCCGCGGGCTTCCATCCGACCCCGCGGGGCCTGCGGCTGCGCGCGGGATGAATCGAACCGCGGCCACACGGTACGCACACGGGGACGGGCCGAACCGCGCCCACCCGGTACGCGCACGGAGACGGGCCGAACCACGCCCACCCGGCACGCACACGGAGACGAACCCGAACCACGCCCACCCGGCACGCACACGGAGACGGGCCGAACCACGCCCACCCGGCACGCACACGGAGACGAACCCGAACCACGCCCACCCGGCACGCACACGGAGACGAACCCGAACCCGCAGCCACCCGGTACCCGCACGGAGACGAACCCGAACCGCAGCCACCCGGTACCCGCACGGAGACGAACCCGAACCGCAGCCACCCGGTACGCGCACGGAGACGAACCCGAACCCGCGGCCACCCGCCACAGCCCCACACGGAGACGAACGGAACCGCAGCCGCCCGGTGCGGCCGTGCAGAGGGCGCGTCGGTCGGCTGCCGCCCGGCGCGCGACCGCGCGCCGTTCAGCCCTCGTCGTGCCCCTCGACGCTGAGGACGACGCGCCGCAACAGTGAGGCGAGCAGGGTGCGTTCGTACCAGTCGAGCGTGCCCAGCAGGCGGCGCTCCTCGGCGCCTGCGGCGTCGATGGCGCCGAGCCAGGTGGTGTGTCCCTCGTCCGTCAGCGCGATCTCCTGGCCGCCGTCGCCGGGGGTGCCCTTCCCCGTCCCCGCGGAGGAAAGGGTCACGAAACCACGTTTCTCCAGGGCGTCGAGACGCTCGGTGACCGCGTTGGGTGCCTCCCCCAGGTCCATCGCGAGTTGCGGGAGGGTGGTGTGCCATCCGGATCGGGCGAGCGCGTGCAGCGTCTCGTGCTCCTCGCGGCGCAAACCGTACTCGGCCAGCGCTCTCTCGCCGACCCGTCGCAGGTGGTCCGCGAGGTACTGCATGCGCGTGACGGCGCCCTCGATGTGGGGGTCGAGGTCGGGAAGCACGGTGTGCCAGCGGTCGACGTGGTCGTCCACCCAGTCGCGCGCTCCTTCGAGCGCGTCCCGCTGTTCCGCCTCTTCCTCGCCGTCCACGTCGAGCGCGTCGTGCTGTCGTTCGTAACCCCACTGCCCCATGGCCGAGGATGGTATCTGGTGATCCACTTCGCTGTTCCGGCGCTGTCCCCGTGACCTGTCTCAGCCGGCTGGGACGATGGCCGTATGCCTGAGGGAGACACGGTCTGGCGTGCGGCGCACACGCTGCACGAGGCGCTGGCCGACTGCGTGCTGGTCGCTACGGACTTCAGGGTGCCCAGGATGGCGACGGTCGATCTGTCCGGCCGGGTGCTGTTCGAGGTGGTGCCACGGGGCAAGCATCTGCTGATGCGGATCGAGGGCGGGCTGACGGTTCACTCGCATCTGGGCATGGAGGGCTCGTGGCGGGTGAGGAGCAATCCGCCGGGTGGTTTCGGCCCCGTGCATCAGGTCCGCGCGCTGCTGACGACCCGGTCCCACACGGCGGCCGGACTGCGCCTGCCCGTACTGGAACTGCTGCGTACGAGGGAGGAGTTCACAGCGGTGGGGCATCTGGGTCCTGATCTGCTGGGGCAGGACTGGGATGCCGAAGAGGCGGGGCGGCGGCTGGCGCGGGAGCCGGACCGTGCGCTGGTCGAGGCCCTGCTCGACCAGCGGAACCTTGCCGGGATCGGCAATGTCTACGCGTCGGAGCTGTGTTTCCTCGCGCGTCTTTCTCCCTGGACGCCGGTGGGCGCGGTGCCTTCGCCGCTGCGCACCCGTCTGCTGGAGGCGGCCAAGCGGCTGCTGGAGGCGAACAAGGCCCGTGTTCGGCGCCGTACGACCGGCAGTCCACGTCCGGATCGTGCCCTGGCCGTCTACGGCCGCGAGGGCCGTCCCTGTTACCGCTGCGGTACCCCGGTGCGCACGGGCGGGCACGGGCCGCCGGAGCGCCCCCGCACCGTGTGGTATTGCCCGCACTGCCAGCCGCCGTCGGCGGGCGCGGCACATTCCGGTGGCCGACCGACCAATTGACGCTTCGTCAGCTCGCTCGTACCGTCATGAGGCATGAGCCTCCCGGCGTACGACCTGACCGGCCGGACCGCCCTGGTCACCGGAGCGGCCAGCGGCATCGGCCGTGCGACAGCCGTGCTGCTCGCCCAGGCGGGCGCGGCCGTGCACTGTGCGGACCTGGACGAGAAGGGTCTGACGCGCACGACCGGCCAGATCGAGGCGGCGGGCGGTGAGGCGTGGGGGTACGTACTGGATGTGACCGACCGTGCGGCGCTCAGCGGCGCCGTGGCGGCGGCAGCCCGTGCGGGCGGGAGCCTGGATATCGCCGCAGCGATCGCCGGGGTGATGCACCGCAGTACGGTGCTGGAGACGCGGGACGCCGACCTGGACCGCGTGCTGGACGTCAATTTCAAGGGCGTCCTGCACACCTGTCAGGAGGCGGCCCGCAGCATGATCGGCACCGGCACCCGCGGCGCCATCGTGACCATGGCGTCCGGAGCCGTGGACACCGGCTCTGCCGAACTGCTGTGCTACGGAGCCGCCAAGGCCGCAGTCGTCCAGCTCACCAAGACTCTGGCCGCCGAGATCGGCAGGCACGGCATCCGCGTCAACGCCGTCGCCCCCGGTTGGGTACACACCCCGATGACGGAGCGGGACGACGCGGCGGAGCAGCGGCGCACCGAGGAAGCCCTCTCCCGGGCCTCACCGCTGGAGCGGGTCGGCGAAGCGCAGGAGATCGCCCATGCGGTGCTGCACCTGGCATCCGACGCCTCCTCGTTCACCACGGGCCAGATCCTGCGGCCCAACGGCGGAGTCGCGATGCCCTGGTGACCCCCCGATCGGGTCTGCCCCCACTCCCCCGACCCCTTGGAGCACGCCCATGGATCTCGGCCTGGCCGACCGCGCCTACCTGGTCACCGGCGGCAGTTCGGGCGTCGGCCTGGCCACGGTCCGCGCGCTGCTGGCGGAGGGCGCCCGGGTCGCCACCTGCGCCCGTGACGCCGCCCGGCTGGCCACCGCCACCGACCGGCTGCGCGCGGAGCCCGGCGCTCTGTTCACCGACGTGTGCGACGTACGGGACGCCAACGCGGTGGCCGCCTTCACCGACCGGGCCGCCGCGGCGCTCGGCGGTCTCGACGGCCTCGTCAACAACGCGGGCCAGTCCCGCATGAAGACGCTGGAGCAGACCACCGCCGAGGACTGGCGGGACGAGCTGGAGCTGAAGTTCGCCGGGGTGCTCAACCCGCTGCGCGCCGCCCGGCGCCACCTGCGGGCCTCGGACGCGGGCAGTGTCGTCAACGTCAACGCCGTCCTGGCCAAGCAGCCCGAACCCCGGCTGATCACCACCAGCGCGGCCCGCGCCGGCATCCTCAACCTCTCCAAGTCCCTGTCCAGCGAGCTGGCGGGCGACGGCATCCGGGTCAACTCCGTGTGCCTGGGGCTGATCGACACGGGACAGTGGACCAGACGGCACGCCGCGGCGGGCTCCGGCCTCAGCTACGAGGACTGGCAGGCCGAACTCGCCGCCGACCGGGGTGTCGCACTCGGCCGCCTCGGCAGCGCGGACGAGGTCGCCTACGCCGTCGTCGCGCTGCTGTCCCCCCGCGCCTCCTACATCACCGGCACCAGCCTCGACGTCTGCGGCGGAGTCGGCCGCGGCGTCCTGTGACCCTTCGAGGAGCACCCTGCATGCGTTACGACAACGGCGGCGAGCTGCTCGTCGCCGTCCTGCGAGAACTCGGCGTCGAGGTGGTCTTCGGGATCGTCAGCGTGCACAACCTGCCGCTGGTCGAGGCCGTCGACCGGGAACTGCGGTTCGTGCCCGTGCGGCACGAGGCGAGCGCCGTCAACGCGGCCGACGCCTACGGCCGCTCCCGCGACGGCATCGGCTGCGCCCTGACCTCCACCGGGACCGGCGCGGGCAACGCCGCCGGGTCCCTGGTCGAGTCCCTCAGCGCGGGCGCTTCCGTGCTGCACGTCACCGGGCAGATCGAGAGCGGCTACCTGGGCGGCGGGCGGGGCTTCATCCACGAGACGAAGGACCAGCTCGGCATGTTGCGGGCGGTCTCGGCCCACGCCGCGGCCATCGGGTCGGCGCGGGAGGCGGGGCAGGTGCTGCGCGCCGCGGCGGCTGCCGCGCTGGCCACCCCCGGAGGGCCGGCCAGCGTCGAGTGGCCCATCGACCTCCAGTACGCCCCGCAGACCGACCGGAGCGAGCCGCCCGCGCGGGCAGCGCTCCCGCACCCTGCCGACAGCGGGCTGCGGGCCGCGGCCGAAGCGCTGGCCACTGCCCGCCGCCCCCTGGTGTGGGCGGGCGGCGGGGCGGCCCGCGCGGGCGACGCGCTGCGCACCCTGCTGGAGGCGACCGGCGCCGGGCTGCTGACCTCCAACTCCGGGCGCGGCGCCGTGCCGGAAGACCACCCGCAGGTCATCGGCAACTTCGCCACCGCGCCCGCGGCCCGCGCCCTGCTGGCCGACGCGGACGTGCTGCTCACCGTCGGCACCCACTTCCGCTCCAACGAGACCGCCGACTACGCCCTCGCCCTGCCCGCCACCCACCTCCAGATCGACGCGGACGCCGCCGCGCTGGGCCGCGTCTACCCGGTGACGCACCCGCTGCACGGCGACGCGGCCCGCGTCCTGGGGGCGCTGACCGCCGCGCTGCCCGGCGACGCGCACGCGGGCGCCCCAGGCCGCCGTCTGCGACGCGCTGCGCGCCGCACTGCCGCGCCGGGCCGTGGTCGCCCGGGACGTGACCATCCCCCCCCCCCCCCCCCCCCCCCCCCCCCCCCCCCCCCCCCCCCCCCCCCCCCCCCCCCCCCCCCCCCCCCCCCCCCCCCCCCCCCCCCCCCCCCCCCCCCCCCCCCCCCCCCCCCCCCCCCCCCCCCCCCCCCCCCCCCCCCCCCCCCCCCCCCCCCCCCCCCCCCCCCCCCCCCCCCCCCCCCCCCCCCCCCCCCCCCCCCCCCCCCCCCCCCCCCCCCCGCGGCCTCCGCGGGTGCGGCGATCCGCGCGTACGGC
>NZ_JASKYT010000319.1:0-8437 GCF_041028275.1 Streptomyces sp. PU-14G | reverse complement strand
CACGTCCACGTCCCGCAGTTCGGGCAGGTCGTGGACGCGCAGTCCGGCCGCGACCAGCCTGGCACGCTGGGCGCGTCCCGTGGTGGGGGTGGACATGGGGACGCCGCGCAGCAGGCCGGGGTCGGGGGCGGCCAGGCCGAGCGCCCAGAACCCCCCGTCCGCCGCGGGGCCGAAGAAGGCGTCGCGCTCGCGCCAGGCGTGCGGTGCCGTCGCGGGCGCCAGAAGCGCGGGGGTCAGTTGCGGGGTGTCCATGCCGACGAGCAGCGCGGGTCCGTCGCACAGGGCGAAGGCGGCGGCCAGCCGCTCGTCGAGCCCGCCGCCGCGCTGCGGCACGATTTCGAGCCGCCCGCCGCCCTCCTCGGGCTCCGGCAGCCAGGGTCCCGGCTGTCCGTCCAGGACGAGGACGCGGCGCCGGGCGGGCGCCGCCAGCACGGCCCGCAGCGTGTCGGTGAGCGCGACGGAGGCCAGCGCCGCCGCACCGTGCGGGGTGAAGACCGGACCGAGCCGCGTCTTGGCCCGCCCCGGGCGCGGTTCCTTGGCGATGACCAGCAGCGTGGTGGGCGCCCTCATCACCGGACCTCACGATGTGCGGGCCGGGCGCCTCCGGCCTGCCGCGCGGGAGCGCGCGGTCCGGGGGTGGCCGGGGCGGACGGAGGCAGGGTCCGGCGCGTCATACGGTCTTCTCCCTCCTCCGCAGGGCCGGTCCCCCCTCGCGGCGTCGCCGGGGCGGAGCGCCGGGGCGTGGGCGGCCGGCTCCGGCCGGTCTCAGAAGCTGTCCGGAAGCCATGGCGTGGGTCCTGCGGCCAGCGCGTCGAGCAGGGCGAGGTCGCGTGCGTGCCCTTCGGCGCGGCCCAGCCGTGCGGCGTGCCGCAGCGTCAGGGCTCCCGCGTACCAGGCGGCCAGCGTCCCCGCGGGCAGCCGCACGGTGCGCGACGAGGGGCGGACCGGCAGGTAACCGCCGCGCTGGGCGTGCAGCAGTCCCTCCTCGAACGTCAGGGCGTAGTCGGCGCTCTTGCCCTCGGGAGAGACGACCTCCAAGACGACGCCCCCGCTCGGGTGCGGGTCCCAGCCGCGGGCTTCGAGTGCGCGCCGTACGTCGAGCAGCGTCAGCACCCACGGGTAGCGGCCCTCCTCGACCACCGCGTACTGGTCGAGCGCCCACTGCAGGGGGCTGGGGCGTGGCAGGACGGAGCGGCGGAATCGGATCTCGCGTACCTGGGGGGAGCGGGCTCCGACCGCCGCCAGCAGGGCGGGCAGCGCGTCCAGGCCTTCGTGCCAGAAGTCGTGCACGACGGCGGTGACGCCCCAGGGAGTGCACGGTTCGACGGTGACGGTCGCGTACCCGGCGAGGGTGTCGTCGCGCATGACGCCGAGCGTCAGCGCCCCCTCGGTGACACGCCGCTTCCAGCCGTGCCACCAGGCGGGGCGGCGGACGGGGCCGTTCCAGCCGGCGGCGAGCCGGTCGCGCAGGCGGGTGCAGGCGGCCTCGTCGGGTACGGCGATCTCGAAGCCGCCGGGCCCGGGGGGCAGTTCGGCCGGGTGCAGCACGTACTGCGAGGCGACGGCGGCCGACTCCCAGCCCCAGCGGCGGTAGACGCCGGGCGCGGGGGTCCAGGCGGCGGCGAGGTGCGCCCCGTGTTCGTGGCGGAGCCGGTCGGCGCCCTCTTCGGTGAGGCGGCGGGCGAGTCCGGCGCCGCGTTCCCACGGGGCGACGGCCAGCCAGGCGACGCCGCCGGAGGGCACGGGGCGTCCGCCGAAGTGCTGGGCGAACGGCAGGAAGAGCCCGCCGCCGAGCACCTGCGTTCCGCGCACCGCGACCATGCCGGTGCCGTGGGCGAGCAGGGTGGGGTGGTCGTAGGGCGTCTTGCCGAAGGCGTGCCGGGCCAGTGCGAGGTAGCCCTCGGTCTCGGTGTCGTCCGCGGCCTGGCCCACGCGGGTCTCCATCAGGGCGCCTCCGTGGTGAAGTACCCGGCGACGGTGTCGCACACGTGCCCGATCTCGGCGGCGTCGAGGTCCGGCCGGATGGGCAGGCACAGGGTCTGCCGGGACAGCTCCTCGGCGACCGGGCAGGCGTGGCGCCGGGCGGCGGGCCCGTCGAGCGCCGGCTGGTGCGGCAGGGGCACGGGGTAGCGGACGACGGCGTCCACGCCGCAGGCGGTCAGGTGGTCGAGGAGTCCGTCGCGCACTGCTTCCGTCTCGGTGCGCACCTGGAAGAGGTGGTAGACGTGTGCGCCCTCCTCCCCCGGCTGCTGGAAGCGCAGCGGGAAGGGGGCGAGCCGTGCGCGGTAGGTCGCGGCGTGGGCGGCGCGGCGGGCGTTCCAGGCGTCCAGCCGGTCGAGTTTGTGCAGCAGTACCAGCGCCTGGAGAGTGTCGAGGCGGGAGTTGTAGCCCAGGACGCGGTGCTCGTTCTGGCGTGGCTGCCCGAAGTGCCGCAGCAGGCGCAGCCGTTCGGCGAGCTCGTCGTCCTGGACGCTGACGGCCCCGGCGTCCCCGGCGGCGGCCAGGTTCTTGGAGGGGGCGAAGCTCCAGCAGCCGGCCGCCGAGGCCGTGCCGACGCGGACGCCGTGGCTGCGCGCCCCGATGGCCTGTGCGCAGTCCTCGACGAGAGCGACCCCGGCGTCGCGGCAGAGGCGCGCGGCGCGCGGCACGTCGGCCGCTGCGCCGAACATGTGGACGAGGATCACGGCGCGGGTGCGTTCGGTGAGCGCCTCGGGCAGCCGGTCCAGATCCATCAGGAAGTCGTCGTCGCGGCAGTCCACGTACACGGGTGTCGCGCCGCGCCTGGCGATGGCCTGGGCCGTGGCGTGGAAGGAGTTGGCCACGGTGACGACCTCGTCGCCGGGCCCGACGCCGAGCGCGTCCAGGGTGAGGATCAGCGCGTCCGTCCCGGAGTTGACGCCGACGGTGTGCGCGGCTCCCAGGTATCCGGCCAGCCGCCGCTCGAACTCGGCCACCTCCTCCCCCAGCACGTAGCCGCCGCGCAGCAGCAGCTCCTCGATCCGCTCCAGCAACTCCTTCTCCCCGCCCTCGAACTGGGCGGGGTAGCGGTACTTGGGGACGTGGCGGTACGCGCGGGCGTGCCGGTGCTCGGGATGGCGGAAACCCATCGCTCAGTGCTCTTCCGCTATCCGGCCGTCGCCGCGCCCGTAGTCGTCCTCCAGACGCACGTTGTCCGAGCCGTCGTCATAGGTGGACACCTCCACCAGCACGATGTCGGTGACGCCCTCCACCCGGTGCACGGCGCCCGGATCCACGTGGGCGAGCGTCCCGGCGGGCATGGGCAGCCGCAGCGTCTCGCCGTCACGGGACTCCCGGTAGTGCATCACCGCCTCGCCCTCCAGGATGAAGTAGCTCTCCCGCTTGTGCTCGTGGTACTGGAGGGAGGTGCGGTGCCCTGCCCTGATCCGGATGAACTTGAAGCCGTAGGGACCGTCCGCCTCCTCCTCGTGCAGCCAGCGCTCCTGACCCCACAGCTTGACGACCTTCTTGGTGTCGGCGAACTCGATGACTCTCACGCCGGGCGCCACCTGGCGGGGCGTGCGGGAGGGGTGCGCTTCGGTGTCGTCCGCCGGCTCGCTGATGGCGGTGAAGTGGGCGTCGGTCGCGGGGCTGCCCATGGGCGGTCCTTCCGTGGCGGTTTTCCGGGCTGGTTTTCCGGGCCGGTTTCCGGGGTGGCCAGGTGGCGGTTTTCCGGGTGGCTAGCGTGCGGAGATGTGCAGGGGCGCCTGGCGCCCGTGGTCGTGGACGACGGGGAAGAAGACCTCGGGCGGCCAGGTGAGCAGGTGCCAGACGGCGCCCGCGACCGAGCGGTTGTACGGCCAGGCGGCGGGTTCCGTCATGCCCCAGCGTGTGAAGGCGGTCAGCAGTACGGGGTCGGCCGGCACCCACGCGCCCTCGATGTCGAACTCCACCCAGTGGTGCAGGGTGGTGAACGGCGGCGCCACCAGCAGCCCGGCCCCGTGCCTGGCCCGGATACCGCGCCGCTCGGCCTCCCGCAGCAGCAGCCGGGTGGGGATGAGGCAGTTGGCCAGCCGGGTGGCGCGCGAGAAGCCCTCGTCCTCGATGACGCCGTCGGGCAGCACGTACAGCTCCCAGTCGGCGACGAGGGACAGCAGCGCGGAGCGGTCCGCGTCGAACACGTGCGTGTCGGAGGGCAGCCGCGCCCCTACGGTGAACACTCCGGGCGAGGTCTCACGCAGACTGCCGGGCTCGCCGTGGCGCTCCAGCCCCGGCACCGGCGTGAACGCGCAGGCGCCCTCGTGTCCGGGGCCGGCGCACTCGGCACGCAGTTCCAGCTCGTGCCGGTGCGGCTCGCCCTGCCGCGCGGCGGCGTCCATGGCCAGCGCCTTGCGCGTGAGGGCCTGGAAGTAGGGCGAGGGCAGCCGCAGGTAGGTGCTGATGTTGTGCAGGTCGGTGCGCTCGAAGCGCCGTTCGCCGCCCTCGCCGCGGTGCGGGAGCCCGTGGTCGAGGAGGGCTTCGAGGAGGTCGGGGCCGATGGCCCAGGTCCCCTCGGCGAAGGCGGCGTCCTTGGCGAAGGTGCGGTGCGCGTCCGGAACCCGCAGGATCCGGTCGACGGCCTGCCTGAGCGTCTCGGGCGCGAACACGTCGGCCGCGGGCGCGCTCACCGCCGCGCCCCGGCGGCCCCGGCGGCCCCGGCCGCGCCCGGGGCGTGCGCTGCTCCGGCGGCCCGCGGCACCGCGGCCACGGCGCGCAGCGCGGCCTCGATGCGTGCGCCGACCGCCTCGCGCAGCACGGTCTCCAGCGCCGGTCTGCCCCGGCGCGCGAGGGCCCGGGCGGCCTCGTCACGGATCCGCAGCCCCTCCGGGGTCCCGAAGACGTAGTGCCCCGCGATGACGGCGCGCTCGACGTCCGTGGCCTCGGTCGCCTCCAGCATCCACTTGCGCCACTTGCCGCTGTCGTGGGCGAGCCGCAGGAAGTCCTCCTTCGCCCCGCCCAGTTCCATTTCGTCCAGGACGCGCAGCAGGGCGCGGGTCTCCGTGACGCCGTACTCGGGCGCGACGTTGAACGCGTCCACGCCCGCGCGCAGCAACGAGGCGGTCTCCTCGGTGGTGAGGTAGTCGCAGTTGTGCGCCTTGAGCCGCACGCCCTCCTGGTGACAGATGGCGGCCAGTGTGGAGACCTGACGCAGCGTCTCGGCGCGCGCGTGCGGGTCGTGGAAGCGCCCCACGTTGCGCAGTTCGGCGACCTTCGTGCCGGTCTGCGCCACGACGTAGCGGGGCCTGGGCGCGCCCGCCGCCTCCACACCCTCCAGGACGAGGCGGAGAGCCGCCTTGAACTCGTCGGGGTCGTTGGTGGAGACGTCCTGCGGCTCGAAGCCGATCTCGTACGCCACCTGCCTGCCGCGCGCGGTGGCCTCCGCGTGGCACCGCGCGTACAGCTCCACCAGCCGGGCGGCTGCCGTCCGCGCGGAGACGGGCCCCGTGCCGGGCCGCCCCTCCGAGGTGTCGATGTGCAGGAGCCCGAACCCGGCGTCCAGGTCGGCGGTGAAGGAGCGGACGCAGGAGTCGAGCGCCTCGTCCGGGTCGGCCAGCCGCGCCTCGGCCGTGTGCATCCAGGGGCCGCCGTGGTCCCGGCACAGCATCGTCAGCCCTTGCGGGTCGCGGGCGCGCACGTACGCGGCGAACTCCTCGGTCGTCCAGCCCAGGTAGCCGCCGCCGAACTCGGCCGCGTCCACCTGGCGGCGGCTGGGGATGAGCATGAGCGGCGTGCGGGTGCGCCGGGCGACGGCGAGCGCCGCGTCGACGGTCGTGCGAGAGACCGGGCCGATGCCGACCACTGGTTCCATGGATGTCTTCCCCTGTTCGTGGGGGCCCTGCTCGCGGGGGCCGGAGTTCTGTGACGATGCGCTGCGCGCGGCCGGCCGGGGCGATGCGCCTCGCGCGGCCGGCGGGGACCGTGCGCGGCGCGCGGCCGGCAGGGACCGTGGGCGGCGTGCGAGGCCGGTCAGCCGGAGCGGAAGGCGCTCAGGTCGCCGATGCGGGAGTCGGGTGGCCAGGTGCACCAGGGGAACGCCTCGTAGGCCGTGGCCCCCGCGCCCTCGGCGTCGAACCAGTCGGCGGCGCGCGCGTGGTGCAGGTGCACCATGCGGTCGTGGTGGCGGTCGAGCCCGCCGTGCAGGTCGGCCCGCCAGGCGAAGTCGTTGTCCGCGCCGCCCCATCCGGCGGTGAACCGCTCGTCGTAGCCGCCGATCCGGGTGAAGAGGCTCTCCCGCAGCCACACGCAGGCGCCCGGCGTACGGCGCAGGAAGACGCCCCGCAGCGCGTCCCTGTCCACGGTGGCCCTGCCCTGGGAACACCGCTCGGTGACGGCCTGGTGGCTGGAGGCCTCATCCAGGTACAGCAGGTCCGAAAACGGCCAGTGCGCCTGGGTGCCGGGCTCCCGGAACCGTTCGACGGCACGCTCGACGAAACCGCGGTCGACGAGGATGTCCGCCTCCAGCACACAGACGAGCTCGGCGGGGCGGGCCCCGTGCACGACGCCCGCGTTCAGCGTCCAGGAGTAGTTGAACGGTCCGGGGTTCTCAGCGAAGAGGTAGGTGTCGCACCAGGGCGCGTACACGCTCTCCCAGCGGGGCTCGCTGTCCGCCTCCACCACGACGACGCGGTAGCGGTCGCGGGGGTGGCTCTGGTCGTTGAGCGCGTGCAGCACGGCCGCCAGGTTGCGGGTGCGGTCGCTGTCGCCGCCGCGCTCCCGGAACGGGATGACGACGGCCACGTCGACCGGTCCGCGGGGGGCGGCCGGTGGCCGGGAAGTGCGCAGGATCTCGCGGGCTTCGGGGGTGGCGAGGCGCTCGGGCCGCTCACTCCCGGTCTGCATACGCAGCCGCGAGCGGCACTCGGCGTCCCAGACCAGTTCCGCGAGGCGGGCGACCTCGGGCGCGTCCCCGCGGCCCCGGAACCGGCCGGCCAGTACGGCGGTCAGCCGCCGGCAGGCGGTGATGTCAGCTGGGTCCCTGCCGACCGTACGGGCCGGCTCGCGCAGGTCCTCGCCGGGCAGGGCGAGAACTGCGTCGGCGACCGCCTGGTGCGCCTCGCGCGACCATACCCAGAAGCCGGGGGCCGCCGACTGGGCGAACGGGTCGGCGACGAGGGCGACGCTGCTGACCGCGGCGTCCGCGAGGGCGGCGGGGTCCTGGTGCCTCCAGCTCATCTGGCGGTCCTCTCGGCAGGGGCTGGGCTCATCGTGGGCCCGGCCCGGCAACCGCTGACAGCCCCGGATGGCCGCCCGCATCGAGCTGTGCGGATGGGGGTAGCCGTTCGGCTAGGGTGTTTTTCCCGCGGCTCTCACTCCGGTAAGGGGACGCCGCTGTTGGCGGTGTGGGGACTGCGGCCGGGATGTGGCTTGTGGGGGCGCCTCCCGGCCGGAGGCTGGGGGACTGCGGCCGGGAGGCGCCCCCAGAGGGAGCCGTGCCCCGCACCTCTGCGGAGCGCGACCACGTCTCCTGCGCTCCGCTGGGGCAGCCCCCGGCCCCGCCGCTCCCCACCGGATCGGCCGGTGGCGTGTCCGCGGCTCCGGACCTGTCAGTCGATGAGGCCGAGTTTGATGGCGGTGACGACCGCCGCCGTGCGGTTGGCGGCGCCGAGCTTCAGCAGAACACTGCTCACCAGGCGCTTGACGCCGTGCTCCGAGATCCGCAGGCGGCGGGCGATCTGCTTGTTGCTCAGGCCCGCGACGAGCTGGTCGAGCACCTGGTGTTCGCGCGCGGTCAGCCGCACGGTGCGCGCGGGCAGCAGGTGCGCCGACTCGCCCGCGTGGCTCAGCAGGCGGCGCCCCAGGCGCAGCGGCATCGGCATCTCGTCGGCGGCGAGCTGCCGCAGCGCACGGTCGAGTGCCGCGGCGGTCAACTCCTCGCGCAGCAGGTAGCCGTCGGCGGGAAGGCGGGCGAGTGCGCCGTGGGACTCGGCGTCGGCGGGGTCCAGGACGACGAGGGTGCGTAGCCCCGGGTGGGTGTGGCGCAGCCGCCCCGCAGCGGTGTGTCCCGAGTTGGAGCTGGAGAGGATGAGCACGTGGAACCTGTGCTCGGCCAGCGCCCGGTCGAGCGCCTCGGTATGGCCGAACTCCTCGGCGCGCTCGACACATCCGAGGCCGGGGAGCATCGCCTGGAGCCCCAGGCGGAGGAGTTCGGCTTCGACGTGTACGGCGACGGCCAGTCGGGCCTCGGTGCGCTCGTCGGTGCCCGGCGTTGCCTGCGTCTCGGTCATGCGGCTCACCCAATCCCCGTGTAGGCCCACCTCCGCCGTCGCGGGAGTGGTCCGGCGCTGCTTGCCGCGAGTGATGATCTCGCAGACTCCCGCCCCAGGGAAGCGAGTTGACGGAGTGAGGGCCGAGGCCCGAGGGGGCTGCGCGTCGTGGGAGAAGGGCCCGCGTAGCACCCCGACGATCGCCCCATCGCCCCTCTCCTGGCCCGCTTCTGGCC
>NZ_JASKYT010000318.1:0-9594 GCF_041028275.1 Streptomyces sp. PU-14G | reverse complement strand
CTCCACCACCGGCYYCGCCCGCGCGTCCGGCGCGGCGGGCGAGGGCGGTGGTGGAGCGGCCGTCCAGATACGGCAGAAGGAGGACGCGGCCCCCCCACTCCTCCAACGTGGTGGCTTCGGGGAGGCGTTCGGTGCCGTAGTCGCCGCCCTTGACCCACACGTGGGGGCGCAGGTCGCGCAGCAGCCGTTCGGGGGTGTGCTCGTCGAAGACGGCGACCGCGTCCACGCAGTCGAGCCCCGCCAGCACGGAGATCCGGTCGGCCTCGGGGGTGAGCGGGCGGCCCTCGCCCTTCAACCTGCGGACGGAGACGTCCGAGTTGAGGCAGACGATGAGGCAGTCCCCGGTGCGGCGGGCGTTTTGCAGCATGCCCACGTGCCCGGCGTGCAGCAGGTCGAAGCAGCCGCCGGTGGCGACGACGGTCCCGCCGCGTGCCCGCACCGAGGCGGCCAGGGCGCGGGCGTCCGTCAGCGAGCGGTCGGCGGCGCGGACCGGCGGCGGTGCGGCGGACGCCGACGGGGCGCTGCCGGGCACGCCGCCCCACAGCCGGGGGTTGCGCACGCCCCCCGCGGCCACGAACGCGCCCGACTGCCGTACCGCCTCGTGGGTGGCCTCCTCGGGCAGGGCGCCCTCGGCCAGGGCACGGGCCGCTGTCGCGGCGAAGCAGTCACCGGCGCCGCACGGGTCGCCGTCGGCTTCCTGGAGCGGCGGGAAGTAGAGCGGGGCCTCGTCCCCTGGGCGGGCCAGCACGGCGCCGCGCCGCCCCAGCGTCACGGTCACGGCCGCGCTGCGCCACGCGGTGGCGAGGGCGGCGCCGCGCCGCCCGTGCCCGTGCAGCCCGTCGCCGTCCGCGTCGGGGTGGGGGTCGGCGCACAGGGCCCTGGCCTCCGCGGCGTTCGGGGTGACCAAGCGGGCGCCGGGCACGGGGGGTTCGCCGCGCGGATGCGGGTCCCACACGACCTGGGTGTGTCCGGCCAGTACGGCGAGTTCGGCGCGCAGCCGGGCGGCGACCCCGCGCCCGTAGTCGGCGACGAGCACGGTGTGCGCCCCGGCGAGCGCGGTGCGCACCTCGTCGGTGACGGGTCCCACGGTGCCGCCGCCCCGGTCCACGCGCAGCAGCGGGCGCCCCTCCGCGCACAGCCGGGTCTTGACGGGCACACTGCCGCGCAGGGGCAGCTCCAGCACCTTGACGTGGGGGGCGAGCAGGTCGCGGACGAGCTGGTCGGAGCGGCTTTGGCCCAGCGCGGTGACCAGGACGACCCGGGGCCGGTCGGCGTCCGGGTCGGGGAAGGCGGTGGCGAGGACGGCGGCGAGCCCGGCACCACCCGGTCTGCTGTGCTCCTCGGACACGTCCAGCACCGGAGCGGGCGCGTCCGGCGCCAGCCGGCTGGCCTGGCCCTCGACGTCGGTGTCCAACAGGGTGTCGCCGACGACGACGAGCGGGCGGTTGCGCGGCATGCACGCCTCCTTCGGGGGCGGGGCTGGGCAGGTGGCCTGGGCGGCGGCGCGCCCGCGAGGTCACCTCTCGGGCGACAACTCGGGCGGTCCGTTGTGCTCTGCGGCCGGCACCCGCACCTCGCCGTCGGCGGCGGGCAGCGGCGTCGTCGCGGCGAGCAGGTCGGCGGCCAGTGCGCCGGCCGCGTCGAACGCCTCGCACAGCAGGTGCACGGCGACCAGGTGCACTTCCTGCACGGTCGCGGTGGTGGCCGCGGTCACGCACAGCGCGTCGTCCGCCGCCGCGGCCAGCGGGTTGGGCCCTGGACCGGTCAGCGCCCACACCCGCAGCCCGGCGCGGCGTCCGGCGAGCGCCGCGGTGAGCAGGTTCTCGCTCCGCCCCGAGGTGGACAGCAGCATCAGCACGTCGCCGCGGCGCCCGTGGGCCGCGACCTGGCGGGCGTACAGCTCGGCGAAGCCGTAGTCGTTGCCGATGGCCGTCACGGCGGAGGTGTCGGCGTGCAGGGCGATCGCCGAGTAGGCGGGCCGCTCGCCCTGGTAGCGGCCGACGAGCTCGGCGGTCAGGTGCTGTGCCTGGGCGGCGCTGCCGCCGTTGCCCGCGGCCAGCAGCCGCCCGCCGTCGCGCAGCACCTCGGCCAGTTCCTCGCCCCACGCGCTTATCTGGGGGGCGTGGGTCTGCCGGAAGGCTGCGACGGCCTGTTCGAGCGCCTGGCAGTGGGCGTGTGCGGGGTCGATGGGGAGCATGGTGGTGGCCGCGGGGCCGGTGTGGGGCCGCGGCCTCCCTCCTTCGCGTGACGTGAGACGACAGCGTGACGTGAGACGACAGGGGGCCGGTGCAAGAGACGGGGCGGACGGGACGGTGACGCCGCGGGGCGGCCGTCAGGGGGAGACGCCGCGGGGGGCGTCCGTCAGGGGAGGTCTGTCACGGGGCGGCCGTCACCGTGGCCGGCTCGGCGGCGGGCGCGGTCCGGGCCGCGAGCACGTCCCGGTAGACCTCCTCGGTCTGGCTCACCACCCGCTCCCAGCTGTAGCGGGACAGCACCCGGCGCCGCCCGGAGGCGCCGTAGGCACGGCCCCGCGCGGGCATCGCCAGCAGCGTCCGTACGGCGGTCGCCAGCGCGGCCGGGTCGCGCGGCGGCACGAGAAGCCCCGTGCCGCGGTGCGCGACCGTGTCGCGCTGGCCGCCGACCTCCGTGGCCACCACGGGCGTGCCGCAGCTCATGGCCTCCAGCGGGACGATGCCGAACGGCTCGTAGTCCGCGGGGCACAGCACCGCGTCGGCGGCGCGCATCAGCCGCGGCACCTCCTCGCGGCCCAGTCCGCCCGTCAGGTGCACCCGGTCGGCGACGCCCAGCTCACGCGCCAGCTCCCGCAGCCGCCGCGCCTCCGGGTCCCGGTCCAGCGCGGCGCCGCCGGGGCCGCCGGCGATGAGGAGTTCGGCGCCGGGGACGCGGGCGAGCGCGGCGATCGAGACGGCCGCGCCCTTGCGCGGCACCAGCCGCCCCACCTGGACCAGCAGCGGACGCCGCGCCGGGCGCGGCCACAGCGGTCCCGTGGGGGTGAACACGTCGGGGTCGACGCCGCAGGGCACCACCGAGACCCGGTCGGTGCCCACGCCCATCGCGGCCAGTTCCTCGACCTCGTCGCGGCAAGTCGCGATGATCCGGTCGCAGGCGGTGCCGACCGCCGTCTCGCAGGGGATGCGCTCCCCGGGGCTGGTGTCGGCCTCCTGCTGGTGCCGCCTCTTGACGGTGCCCAGCGCGTGGTACGTGTGTGCGAACGGCAGTGCCCGGTCCTGCGCCGCCTGGAGCGTGGCCAGGCCCGACATCCAAAAGTGCGAGTGGACGAGGTGGGGCCGCTCGGCGGCCCACTGGGCGGACAGGAAGGCGCCGAACATGCCCATGTAGGGCAGCAGTTCGTCCTTCGGTACGGGTTCGGGCGGTCCGGCCGGCACATGGTGGACGTCCACACCGTGCCGCAGCGGCAGCCGCTCGGGCAGGTCGGGGGAGTCCCGCCGGGTGTAGACGGTCACCCGGTGTCCCCGTGCGGCCAGCGTCTCGGCCAGCCGCGCCACATGGACGTTCTGGCCGCCCGCGTCGGCCCCGCCCAGGGCCGCCAGCGGACTGGCGTGCTCGGAGACGAGCGCGATCCGCAGCGGTGCCTGCTCCTTCTTTCCGCCCGTCATCAGCGGGTCACCTCCTCGAGAAGCCGCTCCCAGCTGTGCAGGAACGGTTTGAGCCCGTAGCGGCCCAGCGCGGCCCGCCGGGCGCGGGCGCCGTCCTCGGCGGCTGCCTCGGGCTCGTGCAGGTAGCGGCGGGCGGCGTCGGCCAGCACCTCGGGCCTGGTGGAGAGCACCCCGGCGCCCTCGGGCACCGCCTCGACGGCCTCCGTGGTGGCCAGCGCGACCACCGGCGCGCCCAGGTGCATGGCCTCCAGCAGGGACAGGCCCAGCGACGTCCAGCGCACCGGGTGCAGGTAGCAGCGCCGCCGCGCCAGTTCGGTGTGCAGCCGCTCCTGCGGCAGGTCCTGGGCGCGGCAGCGCTCGGGGCCGAGGCCCAGGTGCGCGGCGAGGCCTTCGGTGCGCATGCCGAACACGTCCAGCGGCGCGGCCTCGCTGAGCGCGGGCAGCAGGTCGGTGCCCACGTAGCGGCCACGGCGCACGGGGTCGTTGACGACGACGGCGGCCCGCTCCAGCTCTCCGGTCCACTGGTGTCCCGGGTCGACGATGCCGTGTTCGATAACGGTGGTGGGCGTCGAGCCGTTGTCCCAGAAGAGCCGGTTGAAGTGGGTGACGTGCACCAGCGTCATCTCGGGCCGGTCCGCGTACGGGTGGCGGGTGTCGGGAACGTTCCCGTCGGGCGCGTTGTGCTCCAGGTAGACGGCGGGCAGGTCGCGGCCCGGGCGGCGCCCGCCCAGCCAGCGGGTGGCCAGCTCCTCCTCGTGGGGGCGTTGCAGCACGACGGCGTCCACGTCCGTCTCGGCGAGCTGCTGCGGGGTCACCTCGCGTACCGAGTCGGGCCAGGCGAACGTCTCGGCGCGGCCCAGCCCGTCGGGACCGCGGTCGGGCAGCACCGGCACCAGGTAGGTGTGCGGTCCCTGCACGAACGCCGTGGTCCAGGAGCCGTGCACGTGCCAGATCAGGATGTTCATGCCCCGGCCTTTCGTGTCGTCGTTCCAGTCGCGCGGGTGGTGGTGTCCGCGCGGGCCGCGCGCGTCGCACGGGTGGTGCTGTCCGTGCGTGTGGTGCCGTCCGCACGGGCGTTGCCGTCCGCACGTGTGCTGCCGTCCGCACGGGCGTTGCCGTCCGTGCCGGTGGTCCGCGCCGTGCGGGCGGTCCGCGCCGTGCGGGCGGTGCGTGAGCGGGCGGCGGGCGGCAGCCGGTCGAGCGCGGCCAGCACCTCGGCGTCCTCGATCGCGTCCAGGCAGGGGTGTCCTGGCAGGGGGCAGGACACCGCGCGGGTGCCGGCGCACGGTGCGTCCCGGTCGCCGAGCAGCACGTGCGGCACCCCGAAGGGCGCCCAGCGTCCCGCCGGGACGACGGGCGCGAACAGGCAGACCACCGGGGTGCCGACCGCCGCCGCCAGGTGGGAGGGCCCGGTGTTGCCGACGATCACCGCGCGGGCGCCGGCCAGCACGCCCGCCAGCTCGTGCAGCCCGGTGCGCCCGCCCAGGTCGAGGGCGTGCCGGCCGGCGACGGCGGCCGTCAGTTCCTTCTCCGAAGCGCCGCCCGTGACCACCACCCGGTGACCGGCTCCGGCCAGCGCCGCCACGGCACGCGCCGCCCGCCGCTCGCTCCAGGCACGGGCCGGCGCGGTGGCACCCGGGTGGACGACGACGTAGGGGTCAGTGCCGGTCAGCGGGCCGGTGTCGGGCGGGGGCTCGAGATCCAGTCCGCCGTGGTCGCCGGGCGGCAGGGCGAACCCGGCGGCGGCTGCCAGGTCCATCGCGGCCCGCGCCTCGTGCCGCCCCCGCCCCCTGCGGTGCCGCAGCTGGAGCAGCGAGCCCGGGTAGTCCTCGCTGTCTGCGGCCACCCACTCCACCCCGGCCAGCTTCAGCAGCAGCGCGGTCGGCAGCGGGCTCTGGTGGTAGGAGGTGAGGATCAGCGCACGGTCGAAGCGCCGGGTGGCCAGGGCGTCGATCAGGGCGTCACCTGCGGCTCTGTCCACCGCCGCCGGATCGCGTCCCACCCACGGGGCGTCGAACGTGAGGACCTCGTCCACCCCGGGCAGCAGCCGCGCCGCCGCCTCACCCAGCGGCCCCGCCAGCATCGTGAGGCGCCGCGATCCGGCGGCTGCCATCCGCACGGCGGGCCCCGCCAGCAGGACGTCACCGACGCTGTCGAGCCGCACCACGAGCGTGTGGGGGCGGTCCGCGCCGTGGGGCGCGGTGTCGCGGGGTGTGCGCTCCGGGTGCGTCATCTGAGGCCTCCGGGACGGGAGCGGGCGTGGGCGCGTTCGCCGCCCGGGCGCGCGTCGAGGCCGCGCTGAGGGCGGCTGTCGGCGCGGCGGCCCGGGGCGTCGGCCGCGGGTGCGGATGCGGCTGCGGGTGCGGGCGTCTGTGCGGGGCCGAGGAGGGTGCGTACCGCCGAGGCCAGGTGCCCCGCGGTGCGCGGGGCGGCGTCGGTCTCCTCGGGCCGCGTGGCCTCGTTGGGCACGAGCAGGCTGGGCGCGCCCGCGCTGTGGGCGGCCAGCAGGTCGGTGCCGATGTCGCCGACGACGACCGTCTCGGCGGGCGCCAGGCCCAGCGCCCGGCAGGCCGCGTGCACCAGGCCCGGCGCCGGTTTGCGGCAACCGCAGCCCGCACCGGGAGTGTGCGGGCACACGGCCGTGACGTCGAGGGGGCCCAGCAGCTCGGCCATGCGCGCGTGCAGCGCTTCGAGCTGGGGCAGGGTGAGCAGACCGCGGCCGATGTCGGGCTGGTTGGTCACCACGGCCGCCCGCGCCCCCGCCGCCGCCAGCAGCCGCAGGGCCTCCGCCGCATGGGGCCGCGCCCGGATCCGCGCGGGGTCGGTGTTGTGCGGCACGTCCTCGACGAGGGTGCCGTCCCGGTCGAACAGCACGGCCCGGGGCGCACCGCGCGGGCGCGCGGGCGCCTCGCCGCGGCCTACCGCCCCGCGCGCGGCGTCGGCGGCTTCGCCCCGGCCCCCCGCCCCGGGTGTGGCATCGGCCGCGAGCGGGCTGCTGGCCGCGAGCGGGCTGCCGGCGGAGATCCGCAGCAGCGGCGCGTCCGGCCCGTCCTGGTACCAGGTGGCGGCCGTCGTACGGAGCACCACGCGGGTGCGCGCCGCGCCGTCGGCCTCGGCGCGTGCGCCGTCGCGCTCGCCGTTGGGCGGCTGGGCCGCGGTGTGGGTGCTCACGGCCACACCCCCGTGCCGTCGCACCAGCGGGCGGGCCGTGCCTGGAGCTGGGCGCGGGCCCAGTGGAAAGTGGCCACCGGCGGAATGAGCAGGCTGCTGAGGGCCATGGTGAGGCCCTCGTCGCGGGTGAGGGGCCCCGGGCGCAGCCGGGCGGCCAGGAACTCCGCGGTGCCCAGCAGCCACAGCCCGCCCAACGCCGCCGCGGCGCGGGGCCGTCCGACAGCCAGGCCGCCGAGGGCCGCACCGGCCGCCGCGGTGGTGGCCAGGTGCCGCGGCAGCCGACCGCGCGCCGCACCGGCCCGCCGCCACCACCCGGGACCGTGCAGCCGGTTCATCAGCACGTCGTCCGCGTTGCCGCGCTGCGCCCGCACCGACACCCAGCGGTCGGCGGCGCGCACCGGGTGGACGGTGTGCCGGTCTCCCTCCGCCAGTGACCACCCCGCCGCGTCCAGCCGCAGCGCGAGGTCGGCATCCTCGCGGAACGCGCGGCGGAAGCGTTCGTCGAACCCGCCGACCGCCTCCAGCGCCTCGCGCCGGTAGGCCATGTCGGCGGTGATCCACTGCGCGGTGGCCAGCCCGGCGGTGTTGCGTTCCCAGTCCGTGGGCGGCCGGTCTGCGGGCAGCGGGACGGTGATGCGCCCCTGGGTGCCCGCTGTGCGGAGGGGGGAGGTGTCCGCCGCCGCCAGGTCGGCGGCCAGCCGTGCCGTCCAGCGCTCACCGGGGACGACGTCGTCGTCGAGGAAGGCGATCCACTCCTGCCCGGCGGCGCGCCAGCCCACGTTCCGCGCGGCGGCAGGACCCGCGGCGGCTCCGGGCACCACCGTGACCAGCTCGGCCAGCTCCTCGGGCACCTCGACGGGCAGCGGGTCGCACCGCTGGGCCGGGCGGTCGTCGACGAGCACGATCCGGCGGGGCAGCGGCGGCCCGGCCTCGGCCAGCGCCTGGAGCGTGCGGTTCAGCGACGGCCTGCCCAGGGTCGGGATGACGACCGCGTACTCGGGCTCGGCCGCCCGGTGCCCGCCGCGCGCGCGGCTCACGCCGCCTCCCCGTGGACGGCGCCGGACGGGGCCCCGGCTGCCCGGCGCGTGGTGTCCGCCGCGTGGTGGAAGAAGCCGGCTCTGCGCACCACGTACGGGCCGATGGCGAGGAGGTCGACGGGGGAGGAGCCGAAGCACTCCAGCGCGTCGCGCGGGTCGTCCACCATGGGCCGCCCTGCCGTGTTGAGGCTGGTGTTGACGACGACGGGCAGCCCCGTCAGCCGCTCGAACGCGGTCAGCATCCGGGCCACCAGCGGCTCCTTCTCGCGGCTGACGGTCTGGATGCGGGCGGTGCCGTCGGTGTGCACGACCGCGGGGATGCGGTCCAGCCAGGCGGGACGCACCTCGTGGACGAACAGCATGTACGGGCTGGGCAGCACCCCCTCGAAGATCTCCGGCGCCCGCTCCTGCAGGACCATGGGGGCGACAGGGCGGAACTGCTCGCGGCCCTTGACGTCGTTGAGCCGCTCCAGGTTGGCGGCCCTGCCCGGGTGCGCCAGCAGCGAGCGGTGCCCCAGCGCGCGCGGCCCGTACTCGCTGCGGCCCTGGAACCAGGCGACGATCCCGTCGTCCGCCAGCGCCCGGGCCACCGTCTCGGCCACGTCGTCGGGCTCCTCGAAGGGCACCCCGGCGACCGTCAGCCACTCCCGCAGTTCGCTGTCCTCCCAGCGCCGCCCCAGGTCGGCGCCCGCCATCGGTTCGGTGGCGTCGCCGCCGCGGGAGGCCAGGGCCAGCGCCCCGCCCAGCGCGGTCCCCGCGTCGCCCGCCGCCGGTTGCACCCATACGTGCGAGAAGGGCCCCTCGGCGGCGATCCGCGAGTTGGCCACGCAGTTGAGCGCGACGCCGCCCGCCATGGTGAGCAGCTCGTCGTGGGTCTGCCCGTGCAGCCAGCGCACCATGTCCAGCAGCGTGTCCTCCAGACACCGCTGTGCACTGGCCGCCAGGTCGGCGTGCTCCTGAGTGAAGTCCTGCCCCGGCCTGGCGGGCGGCGCGAAACTCTCCCAGGGCACCTGTTCGGCCACGAACCCGCCGTCCCCCGTGGAGTGCACGTACCTGCTCAACTCGGCGGCCATGCGCGGCTTCCCGTAGGAGGCCAGGGCCATCACCTTGTACTCGTCCGAGGAGCGCAGGAACCCCAGGTGAGCGGTCAGCTCCTCGTAGAGCAGGCCCAGCGAGTGCGGCAGCTGCTGCCCGCGCAGCGGCTCGACGACAGCGCCCCGGCGGCGCGCCGCCAGGTGGGACGTCGACTCGCCCCGCCCGTCCACCACCAGCACGGAGGAGCGGTCCGCGTCCGGCGCGGCGAGAGCCGAGGAAGCCGCGTGCGCCAGGTGGTGCGCCACGAAGTGCACCTTCTCGCGCTCCAGCCCCGGCAGCGCCTCGCACAGGAACGACGGAGCCTCCCGCGCGTAGGTGAGGCGCAGCGGGTCCCACGGGTCGTCCAGCCCCATGTCCACGGCGGGTTTGGCCAGGTCAGGGTCGAAGGAGTAGGCCACCGCGTCGAGGTCTTGCGGCCGCAGCCCCGCCTCGGCCAGACACCAGGCGGCGGCCTTGTGGGGAAGCTCCCAGGCGGCGAACGGCACCGGGCGCTTGCCGTGCTTGCGGCGGGAGAACCGCTCCTCCTCCGCCGCCGCCACGGTGTGTCCGTCGATGACGAGCGCGGCGGCCGGGTCGTGGAAGAGAGCGTTGATTCCGAGAACGCGCATGGTCTGGTCCGCCTTTCGCCGGACAGGCGCCGACAGGAGAAGGAG
>NZ_JASKYT010000317.1:0-8223 GCF_041028275.1 Streptomyces sp. PU-14G | reverse complement strand
GCGTCGTGTCCGCCCGGCATCGCGCCATGCCCGCCCGCTGCCGCGTTGCCCGCGCTCGCTGCCGCGTTGCCCGCGCCTGCTGCCGCCCCGCCCGCGCCCGCCACCGCGTTGTGTCCGCCCGGTGCCGCCACCGTGGCGGAGCCGGGCGGCGGCGCGGCGGCCTCGGGCCTGTTCGGTGCCGCCACCGCTGCGGAGCCGCCCGCTGCCGCCGCGCCGGTCTCGACCACCGCTTCGGTGCGAGCCACCGCTTCGGTGCGAGCCGTCACTTCGGCGCGGGCCACCGCTTCGGCGCGAGCCGTCACTTCGGCGCAGGCCACCGCTTCGGTGAGAGCCGTCACTTCGGCGCGGGCCACCGCTTCGGCGCGGGCCAGCGCGGCGTCCGGGTCACGTACCCGGGCGGCGCCCAGCAGTTGCCGGATGTCGGGGTCGGCCAGCCCCTCCAGGTGCCGCAGCGCGTGCGCGGCGCGGGCCGGGGCCTCGGCGCGCGGAAGGCGGCGCGGCCACCACGGCCGCTCCAGCGCCGCACGCACCACACGCAACCTCAGCCACACATACACCGGGTCCTCGCCCCCCGCCCCGGTCAACGGCAGTCTCGCCGTGGACGTGCACCGCCGCGGCAGCGCGCCCCGCGCCACCTCGTGTGCCGTCACCGCTCGCCGCGGTGCCCCGCCCAGCACCCCGTAGGCGAGCCGGACCAGCCGAGGGTAGTGCCGCACGAGGGCAGCCTCGGCCTGCTCGACATCCAGCGTCGCGGGCCGCTCACTCACACTCCGTGAACGAGGCACGTGCGAGAGGGGTCACCACTGTCCACCGCGCGGGTGGCGGCCCCACCCGTCAGTGCGATCGGAGCCTCAGGCCGGCTGCGCGGGGACTTCCAGCGTCACCATCGTCGGCCCACCGGCCGGGCTGCTGAGTGCCAGCACGCCGTCGAACTGGGCCAGCCGCCGCTGTACGCCCCGCAGCCCCGAGCCGGCGTCGAGGGAGGCACCGCCCTTGCCGTCGTCGGTGACGGTGACGCGGACGGCGCCCGCCTCGGGGGTGTCCTTGGCGTACAGCACGTCGAGCCACACCCGGGAGGCCTCGGCGTGCTTGGCTGCGTTGGTCAGCACCTCGCTCACCGCGAAGTAGACGGCCGTCTCGACGGGCTCGTCGAAGCGCCCCGGCAGGTCGATGTCGGCCTCCACCGGAATCTGCATCCGCAGGGCCAGCGCGCGCAGCCCGTCGGGGAGGCCGCGCTCGGCCAGGACGGGCGGGTGGATGCCGCGCACCAGGTCGCGCAGCTCCGTCAGCGCCTCGGCGCTGTTCTCCCGCGCCTGCGCGATCAGTTGCTTGGCCTTGGCGGGATCGCGCTCGACGAGGGCTTCGATGGTGCCCAGGCTCATGCCCATGGCGACCAGCCGCGCCTGCGCACCGTCGTGCAGGTCGCGTTCGATGCGGCGCAGCTCGGCCGCGGAGGAGTCGACCGCGTCGTGCCGGGTCTCGTACAGCTCCGCGACCCGCCGGGCCAGCAGCATCTCGCGGGTGGGCTCCAGCATCCGCGCGGTCAGCTGGTGGTTGAGCGGCAGCATCGGCGGCAGCAGCGCCGTGACGAAACCGGCCGTCATGTCGGCGGGCAGCCAGGAGATGTCCCGCCAGGTCGCCGGGTCCTTCAGCAGCCACACGCACTGCTCCACCCAGCCGACGACGCCGCCGCGGTCGCGCGGCCACGGGCGGTACGGCTCGGGTACCTCGATGCCGCCCCACTGGCGGGCGAGCCTCCGCCGCTGGTTGGCGTAGCGGCGGAGGACGCGCTGGACGGGCGGGAAGGTGACGACGCCCACCCCGATGGGCAGCAGCGCGAGCGAGACGACGGACAGCACGAACAGCAGGATGGAGAGCGGGAGCGTCACGACGGCGAGCGCGGGCCCCCTCACGAGCGCCAGCATCAGCTCGTGCGTCTGTACCGCGGCCCGCGGTCGCTCGTCCGTCACGTCCCGTTCCCTCCCCGTACCGCCCTCGCCCGCGCCGCGGGGCCCCTCGCCCGCGGCCGGGAGACTAGCGCTTGCCCGTCTTCCAGCCGGCGAACTCGGCGAGTCCGCGGGCCGTGCCGCCGCCGTTGGTCGCCGTCATGAACGCGCCGGCGTCCTGACTGCCTGACGCACCGGGCACCTCGACGGTTGAGACGGTACGCCAGGTCTTCCCGTCGTCTGCCGACAGCTCCCCGGTGAAGGAGCGTCCCGAGCGGGAGAGCCGCAGCGTGACGGGGGCCGCGACGCCGGTGATCCGCCGGTAGGTGTCCAGGGTGCCGTCGCCGTTGCTGTCCCAGGAGAGCACGACGCCGCTCGTGGGGGTGGCCGCCAGGTTGAGGAAGCCGCCGGAGTCCGCGTCGGCCAGCCGGTTGCGCACGACGATGCCCGCACGCGCCCAGGGGCCGCTGTTCTCCTGGGAGACGACCTTCAACGTCACCGTGGAGCCGTCCGCCAGCGCCCCGGGCCGGTAGAGGGCGCCGAACTCGGCGGTCGCCTTCCACAGGTCGGCGCCCGCGCCGTCGATCGCCCACCGGCCGTCCAGGTGCCCGAAGACGGCGTCGTTCGTCGTCACCGTCCGCACGCCGTCGGGCAGCGGCCCCGCCCGGTAGAGGCGGTCGGACCTGCTGGTGGCCACCCGGTCCTGGCCCGCGGGCCCGGAGAGGACCTCCACCGTGTACTCCAGCGCGTCGAGCGGGTCGCGCAGCGCGCGCTTCGACCCGGTGGGGACCCGCCAGCGGACGGTGGCTCTGCCGCCGGGCTCGATGGCCCGGTGCGAGGTCGGGTCCTGGGCCTCGGCGCCGTCGAGGCCGCGCAGCGTCACCTCGACGTTGCCCGTGGCGCTGAGCCCGTTCTCGTTGCGGTACTCGGCCCGTACGGTGCACGGCTCGCCCGGCGGGACGGCGCGGGGCTCGGCGATGACCTTCAGCGACGCCTGATAGGGAGCCTTGGCCAGTACGTCACGCACGCGGGTCGCGGTGGCGTAGGGGTCACTCGCCGCCCGCGTCGGATAGTCGTTCGTCTTCCGCGTCCAGGGCTCCTCCTTCGCGTACCAGTCGAACTTCTTCGGCGCGCGGTTCTGGTCGAGGGCGTCCGCCAGCTCGTCGAGGAACGCCTTCCACTGCGGCAGGTGGAAGTCGCGGATGAGGCCGTGCCAGTCGCGGTTGGCGTAGTTGGCCAGGTGGCCGCCGTCGGCCGTGGGGCGGTCGGCCCAGGTGGTGACCAGGGCGCGCGCCGTGCGCTCCAGCTGCGCGTCCTCCTTCGCCGAGCTGCCCGCGCCGCGGGCGGCCTGGAGCCAGGGGCCCAGCAGGAAGGCGCGGTGGCCGCCCGACATGTCGTCGGACAGCTCCAGCAGCTTCAGCCACAGCGCGGCCAGCTTCTTGAAGGTGGCGGAGTCCTTGTTGTTGTAGGCGTCCTCCAGCTGCGGGATCAGCGTCCAGGAGCGGTTGGCCAGGACCTGGCGGCCGACGTCGGTCAGGTCGTACCGGTAGGCGTCGCTGGAGCGCAGCCCCTCGCCGACGCCCAGCAGCGCCGCGAAGGCGCCGTCGAAGGCGGGCAGGTCGAACGCGGGCGTGTGGGTGGCGTAGTAGGCGCCGGAGCGGGCCGAGAGGCTGGGCCGGGCGGCGAAGACGCTGTCGTGCGGGCGCCCGTCCTTGCTGCTGATCCGGTACGCGGTCTCCCGCAGCGCCCGCATCGCCTCCTCCGCCTTGGCGTCCTGGCCGCCGTAGCGCAGCTTCGCGTACCCGATGAACCAGCCGCCCCGGTCCACGGCCTTCTCGCGCCACGCCAGCTCGCTGAACAGCTCCAGCGCCGCCGCGTCGCGGTGCGTGGCCTCCGGCATGTAGCAGGTGCCCACCAGCTTGGAGCCCGACTTGTCCCGCCAGGCCGTGAAGCGCTCGGCCCACATGTGGGTCTTGGCGCCGATGGTGGTGCGTCCGCCGAAGTTGGGGATGCAGCCGAACGCGTAGGGCACCCCGCCCCAGTCCTTCTCCCGGTCGGTGACCTTGTCCAGGTCGGAGAGGCCGTCGACGATGAGCATCTTGTCCTTGGCGGCGAGCCCGTCCAGCAGCTCCTTGCGCGGGTTCTCCTGCCAGCCGAGAATCACCCAGGTGGCGCCGGGCCGTGCGGTGTGCAGGGCCTTCTCCACGGCCCTCGCCGCCTCGGGCACCGGCACGTCGCCCGGGTCGCCGCCCTCGTGCAGCAGGTCCATCTTGAAGTGGCCGACGTCGCCGAAGAGTTTCTGCTGGTGCTGGTAGAAGGAGGCGGCGACCTTGCGGAAGGTGGCCGTGCGCGGGTCCAGCCACGGCGGCCGGTCCAGCCCGCTCCACTTGCCCTGCGGCACGGTGCGGGCGCCCTTGTTGCGCTTGGCGAAGTCGGCGGGGACGGTGCCGAAGTATCCGGGCAGCACCGGCTTCATGCCCAGCTCGCGCATCCGGCCGAGGATGCGCCGGCCCAGGTCGGTGCGCTTCTTCAGCAGCGCGCCGCTGATCGGCCCGCCGTACTCGGCCATGTTCTGCAGCAGCCACCACGGCTGGTGCGTGGGCGCCGGGATCCAGGCGCGGGCCTGGGCGTCGCTGTATCCGAAGTCCTGGAGCATCCGGTGGTAGACGGCCTCCTGGCCCGCGGTGACCAGCACCTCGTTGAAGCCGTGCAGGGCCAGCACGTCGAGGAAGCGCTCCCAGTGCTCCCAGTCGGCGTACGGCGCTGTGTAGCCGTCGTGGGTGTCGTTGAGGGCGAACCTGTTGGCGACGGTGGCCTTCTGCGCGTGCTGCGCCCGGGGCGCGGGCAGCGTCGCGGGCAGGTCGAGCTGGCTGCCCGACCAGGAGACGTGGGCGTCGCAGCTGTACTTGAGATACCAGTGCAGGCCCATGAGCATGGCCACAGGTCCCGTGCCCGCCACCCGCACGCCGCCCGCCTTGCCGGTGACCTTGAACCGCTCGGGCCCGCCGATCTGCTGGAAGGTGACCTGCCCTGCGTGCTGGGGCAGCAGACGCCGGAGCGCCTGCTGTGCCGCGTCGGCACCCGGCGCCTTGGCCCGTACGGTGCCGCCGCGCTGTCCTTCCGTCCGCTGAGCCGCCATGGCGGGGACGTACCCGCTCGTCAGCGCGAGACCCGCGCCGAGCGCGCCCGTCGTGCCCAGCACGGCGCGCCTGTCGAGGGGGGCGCGTGCCTGCGGCACAGCGGGCTCGGTGGACTGACCGTGTTCGTCGTATCTTCTGCGCTCGTCGATCGGCTCGTGCATGGGGCGCCTCCACCTGAGGGGTGTTCTGCCGTGTGTGACCAAAGACACGTACGGTGAGGCACGGTAACGAAGCGGTCAGCCTCGGTCGAGGTAGGCGAGCACGGCGAGTACGCGCCGGTTGTCGTCGTCGGAGGGCGGCAGGCCCAGCTTTCCGAAGATGTTCGAGGTGTGCTTGGCGACCGCCCGCTCGGTGACGACCAGCTGCGCCGCGATGGCCGCGTTCGACCTGCCCTGCGCCATCAGCTCCATCACCTCCTTCTCCCGCGCCGTCAGGTTGCCCATCGGCGCGTCCTGCGAGCGCCGGCTCAGCAGCTGCTGGATCACCTGCGGGTCCATCGCCGTCCCGCCCGCTGAGACCCGCCGTACGGCGTCCACGAACTGGTCGGCGTCGAACACCCGGTCCTTGAGCAGATAGCCCACGCCGCCGTTCCCGTCCGCCAGCAGCTCGCGCGCGTACAACTGCTCGACGTGCTGCGAGAGCACCAGCACGGGCAGCCCCGGCCGCTTGCGGCGCGCCTCCAGCGCGCACTGCAACCCCTCGTCGGTGAACGACGGCGGCAGCCGTACGTCCACCACGGCCACGTCGGGATCCAGCTGGGCCAGCGCCCGGCTCAGCTCGGGACCGTTGTCGACCGCCGCCGCGATCTCGAAGTCGAACGCCTCCAGCATGCGGACGAGCCCGTCTCTGAGCAGGAAGAGGTCCTCAGCGATCACGACACGCACGGGAAACTCCAAACACGGTGGCCGGCTGGGCCGTATGGCGGTGGAGCCATGAATCTACCCGCACGGACCCGTCGGGGCCCCCGGCCCGGTCGGAGCGGGGCCCCTCGTGCGGTGGCGGACCGGTCGCCGGTCCGCCACCCTGTGACGGAGCTCCAGCGTCAGCTCCGGATCAGCCGACGACCGTGCGTATCCAGTCGCGGTGCTCGGCGACGCTCGGGTAGATGTCGGGCGTCGTGGCGCAGTCGCCGACCGACCGGCTCGTCACACCGGCCAGCTGCCAGCGGCCCCGCACCTTGGTGAGGGCGGGCGCGCCGGAGTCGCCTCCGCACGTCCCGGCGTTGCCGCCCGGGTTGTCGGTGCAGAAGTCGCCCTCGCGGATGCCCCAGGCGTCCCCGTCCGTCTCGTTGGAGGCGCACTTGGGCGTGTCGGGGGAGAGCACCGGAAGGTCGATCTCGCGGTGCCGGACGGGCAGCTGCGAGGGGTCGTTCCCCGTCGCCTTGGTGTAGCCCCAGCCGGTGGCCCTGACCGTGTCACCGGCCGCCGGGGTCTTGGAGGCCAGCGGCGCCGGCTTCTTGGAGACCTCGGAGGAGAGCTGGACCAGCGCCAGGTCGTGCGCGCTGCCCTCGGCGTCCGCGTGCTGGTAGTCCGGGTGCACCACGAACTTCTTCACCTTGGCGACCTCGCCGCCCTCGGTGCGGTCCAGGGAGCCGATCCGCACGTGGTAGGCGCTCGGATCCTCGGGCGTGTCGGTGGTGACGCAGTGCGCGGCCGTCAGCACCCAGTCCGCGGCGATCAGGGTGCCGCCGCAGTAGTGGCTGTCCGGGTCGTCGCCGCGCTGCTTTTGGAGGGACGCGATGAACGAGTACTCCTCCGTCGACTCGTGCCCGCCGATGATCTTCGTCTGGTTTCCGGAGTCCCCGCCCGTGTCCGCGGCCTGGGCCGCGTAGGCGGACGTGCCCGCCGCGGCGAGCCCCAGGGTGAGAGCCGGCGCGAGCACCGTACGCGCGAGGCGGTTTTTGAAGGCGTGCTGGTTGTACCTGATGAGCTTGTCCCTTCTGTTTCCTCTTCGGCCTGTTTCCTCTTCGGCCCGCCGCCGGGCCCGGGCAGCCGCCGCTGCTCAGGCGTCCGGGGGCTGTGGGGTGGGCGCGGGGCCGCCCGTGGGCGACGGGCGCCCGTGGGCGCGGGGCCGCCCGTGGGTGACGGGCGCCCGCGGGTGCCGGGCGCGCGGGGGCGCCCGGCAGCCCATGGGCACCGTCGGTGCCGTTCGCCTCACCAGATGACACAAACATCTCCCCGTCAGGTGTGGCACTCCCATCTCATCGCCCCCAACTCCCGTGCGTCCAGGGCTTTTCGAGCCCTGTTGCGCATCGGTGAAACGAGCCGGGCGCCCGTGCCGGCCGGACGCGGATCCCGGTTCCGCGACCGGTGCCGGGGCCGGGATCCGCGCCGTGCACCGGCCGGCCGTCGGGTAGGCTTGCCGATCAGTACCGAACGTCCGAGCGACGCGGAGAGAGGGAGGTGAGACGCATTTCCGCTGTGACAGGCAAGGTGCTCTCGCCCCGTACCGGGCGGCCCGCCACGCGCTGAGCGGGCGCCGGGGGCAGCGGGAGCGCCGAGAACCGGAAAGGCTCCCATGCACGCTCGATCCGACGACTTCCCCCTCGCCGATCTCTCCCTCGCGGAGGCCGACCTCGCCGAGGCCGACCTGGTCGCCCGGCTCCGCACCGCGGGCTGCGTCTTCGCCGAGGACGAGGCCCGCCTGCTGCGGGAGACCGCACGCGACGGCGCCGAACTCGACGCCATGGCCGCCCGGCGCATCGCCGGGCACCCCCTCGAACACGTACTGGGCTGGGCACAGTTCGCCGACCTGCGCGTCGCCGTCGAGCCGGGCGTCTTCGTGCCCCGGCGCCGTACGGAGTTCCTCGTACGGTGCGCGGCCGACGCCGCACCCACCGGAACGCCGCCCCTCGTCGTGGACCTGTGCTGCGGCACGGGCGCGGTGGGCGCCGCGGTCTGCGCGGCGCTGTCCGTCCGCGGCGAACTGCACGCCGCCGACATCGACCCGGCGGCCGTGCGCTGCGCTCGCCGGAACCTGGCCCGCGCGGGCGGACACGTCCACCAGGGCGACTTGTTCGCCGCGCTGCCGACCGCGCTGCGCGGGCGCGTCCACGTGCTGACGGCGAACGTCCCCTACGTGCCGACCGACGAGATACCGCTCCTCCCACCCGAGGCCCGCGACCACGAGCCCCGCCC
>NZ_JASKYT010000316.1:0-8258 GCF_041028275.1 Streptomyces sp. PU-14G | reverse complement strand
AGTCGAGCCGCTCCTCGTGGAGATTGACCTGGGTGTAGGGGTTGATCCCCAGCACCGTGTCCTTCGCGGACTCCGCCTTCGAGCGACCGATGTCCGCCTGACGGAGCCCAGCAGGGGCCGCATCTTGTTGCGGGCGGCGAGGAAGGCGACGCGTGTGGKYGRGYGRSSSMKGKCYACTTCACGGAGCCCAGCAGGGGCCGCATCTTGTTGCGGGCGGCGAGGAAGGCGACGCCCGCCAGTGCCGCGATGACGCCCTGGACGGCGAAGCCGGTCGTCCCGCTGGCCGCGTCGCCGACGATGAGCTTGACGATCGCGAAGACGCAGTCACCCGCGGTGACGGCCAGGAACCAGACGCCCATGAGCTGGCTGGCGTACTTGGCCGGGGCCAGCTTCGTGGTGACGGACAGGCCGACCGGCGAGAGGCACAGCTCGGCGATCGTCTGGATCAGGTAGACCGCGATCAGCCACATGGGGCTCACCTGGACGCCGCCGGAAGCCGCGCCCATGGCCAGCATCATCAGGCCGAAGGAGGCGCCGATGCCGATCAGGCCGACGGAGAACTTGGTGGTGGTGGTCGGGTTCCTCCGGCCCAGCTTGACCCAGAGGGCGGCCAGGACCGGCGCGAGGATCATCACCCACAGGGAGTTGACCGACTGGAACCAGCTCGTGGGGAAGGAGATGCCCAGAAGGCTCTTGGAGGTGTTCTCCTCGGCGAACAGGTTCAGCGTGGAACCGGCCTGGTCGAAGATCATCCAGAAGATGGCCGCCGCGACGAAGAACCAGATGTAGGCGGTGAGCTTCGACTTCTCCTCGCCCGTGACCTCCCGGTCGCGGCGCATCCGGGTGAAGAGGTACGTCGGCAGCAGCAGGCCGAGGATGCTGACGGGCCACAGGACCCAGTCGATGGTGAACAGGTCGGCGAAGACGATGACGCCGTAGAAGACCGCCAGCACCACGACGCTGAGGACCAGGTTGCGCAGCGCCTTGGACCGTTCCTGGGCGCTCAGCGGGTTCGGAATCGTGCTGGACTCCGCGGCCAGGTGCCGGCTGCCGTACAGGAACTGGATCAGGCCGAGGCCCATGCCGACGGCGGCCAGGCCGAAGCCCAGGTGCCAGCTCACCTTCTCGCCGGCCCAGCCGATGAGCAGCGGGGCGGAGAAGCCGCCGACGTTGATGCCCATGTAGAAGACGGTGAAGCCGCCGTCCCTGCGCGGGTCCTCGGGGCCCTTGTAGAGGTGGCCGACCATCGTGGAGATGTTGGCCTTCAGCAGGCCGGAGCCGACACCGATGAAGACGAGGCCGACGAAGAACAGGGCGTTGACGCCGACGGCCAGCAGCGCGTGCCCGACCATGATGACGCCCGCGGAGATGGCGACCGTCTTGCGCGGCCCCCACACCCGGTCGCCGAGCCAGCCGCCCGGCATCGACATCAGGTAGACCGTGGCGTTGTAGACGGAGTAGAGCGCCACAGCCGTGGACGCCGCCATGCCCATGCCGCCCTCGGAGGCGGCAGCCGTGAGGTAGAGCACCAGCAGGGCACGCATGCCGTAGAAGCTGAAGCGCTCCCACATTTCGGTCATGAACAGAGTGGCCAGACCTCGTGGGTGGCCGAAGAAGGTCTTGCCGCCGGTGGTGCCGGCCGCGTCCTTCGTCAGACTGGACGCCATGTGGGGATTCCTCGGTGTCGGGACGCGCAGGCCCGAAGGTGGGGCAGCGCGCCCGGGATGGGGGGTTGACCGCAATCGAGAACCGCAGCTCGCACAGCTACGGGGCCGCGGGGTGTCGGGGGGAAACACGGGCCCCTGTCGGTCACGACAATTCTCCTCACCATAAGTCACCGTCGCGGGGTGCAGGGAAGGGCTTGTGACATAGATCGCAGGTGAAACATGGAACCCCGGGCCGCATTCGATGGTGACGTGTTCACCTCACCTGGAGATCAACAGTGCGCGGTGGGGGAGCGCACCGCGTGCCCCTTACGCTCGGCCACGCGGACTACCATCGGTGCATGACCCGTGTACTGCTCGCCGAGGATGACGCATCGATCTCGGAGCCCCTGGCCCGCGCCCTGCGCAGGGAGGGATACGAGGTCGAGGTGCGCGAGGACGGTCCCACCGCGCTCGACGCGGGGCTGCGCGAGGGCATCGATCTCGTCGTGCTGGACCTGGGCCTTCCGGGGATGGACGGTCTGGAGGTGTGCCGCAGGCTGCGCAACGAGGGCCACACCTTCCCCGTCCTCGTCCTGACCGCACGCGCCGACGAGGTGGACACGGTCGTGGGCCTCGACGCGGGTGCGGACGACTACGTCACCAAACCGTTCCGGCTCGCCGAGCTGCTGGCGCGGGTCAGGGCGCTGCTGCGCCGCGGCGCGCCCCCCGAGCCGGCCCAGCCCCCGGCCACCCACGGGGTGCGGATCGACGTCGAGTCGCACCGCGCGTGGATGGGCGAGGAGGAGTTGCAGCTCACCGCCAAGGAGTTCGACCTGCTGCGGGTCCTGGTGCGCGACGCGGGCCGGGTCGTCACCCGCGACCAACTGATGCGCGAGGTGTGGGACACCACCTGGTGGTCGTCCACGAAGACCCTCGACATGCACATCTCCTGGCTGCGCAAGAAGCTCGGCGACGACGCGGCGAACCCGCGCTACATCGCCACGGTGCGCGGCGTCGGCTTCCGCTTCGAGAAGAGCTAGGAAGCCGGGAAGCCAGGAAGCCGGGAGAGTCAAGGAACTCAGGAAAGCGCCGGTGATCCGGGAAGCCCGGGAGTGCCGGGGAGCCCCTCAGATCCGGGAAGAGTGAGGAAAGAAGCCAGCCCGTGCGCCGTCGGCTCATCCTGTCCACGCTCGCCGTCGTCCTCGTCGTCGTCGCGGTCTTCGGCATCTCGCTCGTCATCGTCGAGTCCCGCACCATCGAGAGCAGCACCCGGGACAGCGTGCGCGCCGAGGCCTCCAGGCTGGTCTCCACGGTGGAGAGCCGGCTGGTCGCGGGGGAGCGGGTGACGAAGGCGTCGATCGGCGTCACCGCGTCCAAGGACCGCTACGTCCGCTACATCCGTGTCGAGATGCCGGGCGAGCGCAAGGCCATCGAGGTCGGCGAGCGGCCCGAGGGCGAGGTCGTCCAGTCCCGGCAGACCGGCGCGCACGGTGAACGCGTGACCGTGCAGGCGTCGCGGGCCGCCGTGCGTGCCGAGGTCGGCCGCACGCTGCTGATCATCCTGGCGGTGGCGCTGCTCGCGGTGATCGCCGCCGCCGCGCTCGCCGTGCGGCAGGCGCACCGCCTCGCCGCGCCGCTGACCGACCTGGCCGAGACCGCCGAGCGGCTCGGCTCCGGCGACCCGCGCCCGAGGCACCGCCGCTACCAGGTGCCCGAGCTGGACCGGGTCGCCGACGTGCTGGACGCCAGCGCGGACCGGATCGGCCGGATGCTGACCGCCGAGCGGCGGCTGGCCGCCGACGCCTCCCACCAGTTGCGGACGCCGCTGACGGCGCTCTCGATGCGGCTGGAGGAGATCATCGCCACCTCCGAGGGGGCGACCCCCGAGGACCGTGCCGTCGTCCAGGAGGAGGCCACCATCGCGCTCGCCCAGGTCGAACGGCTCACGGACGTGGTGCAGCGGCTGCTGACCAACTCCCGCGATCCGCGTACGGGCTCGGCCGTCAGCTTCGATCTGGACGAGGTCGTCAAACAGCAGATCGAGGAGTGGAAGCCCGCCTACCGCAGCGCGGGCCGGGCCATCGTGCACTCCGGGAAGACGGGGCTGCGGGCGGTCGGCACCCCGGGCGCGGTCGCGCAGGTGCTGGCGACGCTGATCGAGAACTCGCTGATGCACGGGGACGGCACGGTGGCGCTGCGCACCCGGGTCACGGGCAACCAGGTGGTGGTGGAGGTCACGGACGAGGGCCCGGGTGTGGACGAGGCGCTGGGCTCGCGGGTGTTCGAGCGCACGGTCAGCGGCCACAACTCCACCGGGCTCGGCCTCGCCGTCGCCCGGGACCTCGCGGAGGCGGACGGCGGACGGCTGGAGCTACTTCAGCAGCTTCCGCCGGTCTTCGCGCTGTTCCTCAGCCGTGAGGCCACCGACCTCGACGCCGCGGACGTCGCGTGAGCCGGAGGCCGCCGGTGCCGTCCTGGCACCGGTAAGCCTCACGCCGCCGGAGGCGGGCGAGGAGGGGGACGTGGCGGAGGCGGCAGACGCCGCCTGAGCGGCCTCTCTCCTGCCGTCGGCCGCGACCGCGCCGCGGCTCTGGGCCGGGGTCCTGCGCGGGTGCGCTGCCTCGTCCTCGGCTCTGGCGGGCTCCTCGTCCTCGGCTTCGTCTCCGGTGCCGTCCCCGGCCGCCTCCGCGCCGGAGTGCTCCTGCTGGGCGCCGACCCGGAAGACCCAGGTCCGGTACGCCCAGAAGCGGAAGACGGTGCCGATGGCGAGCCCGACGACGTTCTTGGAGATGTTGTCCGCGAGCGGCGAGGTGTAGCCGAAGCCGTAGTGGGAGAGGGCGAGGATGCCGTTCTCCAGGACGAGGCCGATACCGCTGAAGAAGAAGAACAGCACCGTCTCGCGGTGGATCTGGTTCTTGTCGATGTGCCGGTAGGTCCAGTAGCGGTTGCCCAGGTAGTTGGTGCCGATGGCTACGACCTGCGAGACGACGCCCGAGCGGATGGGGGCGAGCTGGAACGTGTGGATGCACAGGTTGAAGATCGCGACGTTCACCAGAAAACCCAGCGCGCCGACGGCGCCGAACTTGGCCAGTTCGCGCACGAGTCGTTCCAGTCTCGGGCGCACAGAGCGCCATTCACCCATAGTGATGCTTCAGCCCCGTTTCGGTCGGCGTCAGAGGCTGCCCCATGCTAACCAGCCACCAGTTCGCCTCGTGGGGCGATTGGCGCAGCCCGCGGTCCTTGGCTGGGCGCGCCATCGTCTCACCGGTGGCGCGCCGCCGCACACCGGAGCGGTCCGCTCCGCTGCGGGCAGCCGTCCCGGCGCAGGTCAGCAGCGGCCGGTACCGGCACGGCCCAGCGATGTGGCTGGTTTCATACGGCGCACTCCGGGCTCCCCCCGTCGCCGTGCGTCTCGGCGGAGCCTGCCGGGGTGGTCGGACGGGGGCGGGGGAGGCGCCGTTCCGCGCCCCGTACCCTGGGAACCGTGACGTTCCCGGTAGTCGGCATGGTCGGCGGGGGGCAGCTCGCTCGTATGACCCACGAGGCGGGCATCCCGCTCGGCATCAGATTCAAGCTTCTTTCCGATACGGCCCAGGACTCGGCCGCACAGGTCGCCGGAGAAGTCGTCGTTGGCGACTACCGGGACCTGGACACGCTGCGCCGCTTCGCGCGGGGCTGCGACGTGATCACCTTCGATCACGAGCACGTGCCCACCGAGCACCTGCGCGCCCTCGAGGCGGACGGCATCCCGGTGCGCCCCGGACCCGACGCGCTCGTCCACGCGCAGGACAAGGGCGTGATGCGCGCCCGCCTGGCCGAGCTGGGCGTCCCCGCGCCGCGCAACCGCCTCGTGAGCGACCCCGCGGACGTCGCCGCGTTCGCCCGCGAGGGCGCCACGGACGAGGGCGACGGCTTCCCCGTCGTCCTCAAGACCGTGCGCGGCGGCTACGACGGCAAGGGCGTGTGGGTCGTGCGCGGCGCCGACGACCCGAACGCCGCCGAGCCCTTCAAGGCGGGCGTGGCCGTCCTCGCCGAGGAGAAGGTCGACTTCGCGCGGGAGCTGGCGGCCAACGTCGTACGGTCCCCGCACGGGCAGGCCGTCGCCTACCCCGTCGTCGAGTCGATCCAGGTGGACGGCGTCTGCGACACGGTGATCGCCCCCGCTCCCGGTCTCGGCGAGGACGCCGCCGTGCGCGCCCAGGAGCTGGCGCTGCGGATCGCGCACGAACTGGGCGTCGTCGGCCATCTCGCCGTCGAGCTGTTCGAGACGAGGGACGGCGCGGTGCTCGTCAACGAACTCGCCATGCGCCCGCACAACTCCGGGCACTGGACCCAGGACGGCGCCGTCACCTCGCAGTTCGCCAACCACGTGCGTGCCGCCCTCGATCTGCCGCTGGGCGACCCGCGCTGCCGCGCCCCCTGGACCGTGATGGCCAACGTGCTCGGCGGCGACTACCCCGACATGTATCGCGCCTACCTGCACTGCATGGCCCGGGACCCCCAGTTGAAGATCCACATGTACGGCAAGGACGTGAAGCCGGGACGCAAGGTGGGCCACGTCAACGTCTACGGGGACGATCTCGCCGACGTACGGGAGCGGGCCGCGCACGCCGCCGGGTATCTGCGGGGCACCATCACCGAGTGAGCGACCCGGCCGCCCCGCGCAGGCCGTCCCACCCAGGAACCTAGGAGCCGCATTGAGTACTGCCAGCCCCCTCGTGGGGATCGTCATGGGGTCCGACTCGGACTGGCCCGTCATGGAGGAGGCGGCCAAGGCGCTCGACGAGTTCGAGGTGGCCTACGAGGTCGACGTCGTCTCCGCGCACCGCATGCCCCGCGAGATGCTCGCCTACGGCGAGGACGCCGTCGACCGCGGCCTCAGGGCGGTCATCGCGGGCGCCGGCGGTGCGGCGCACCTGCCGGGCATGCTCGCCTCCGTCACCCCGCTCCCGGTCATCGGCGTCCCCGTGCCGCTGAAGTACCTGGACGGCATGGACTCGCTGCTGTCCATCGTGCAGATGCCCGCGGGCGTGCCCGTGGCCACCGTCTCGGTGGGCGGGGCCCGCAACGCCGGGCTGCTGGCCGCCCGGATGCTGGGCGCCCACGACGAGGAGCTGCGCGAGCGGATGCGCGACTTCCAGCAGGAGCTGAACGCGCAGGCCACCGAGAAGGGCAAGCGGCTGCGCGCCAAGGCGGCCGGTGACACCGGGTTCGGCTTCGGCGGCCCGACGGGAGGCGCACGATGACGACGGCAGCGAGCCCCAGCCTGGAGCGCGCCCGCGCCCTGCTGGTCGAGCACCCCGTGGTGGACGGCCACAACGACCTGCCCTGGGCACTGCGCGAGCAGGTGCGCTATGACCTCGACGCGCTCGACATCGCCCACGACCAGCACGAGCGGCTGCACACCGACCTCGCGCGGCTGCGCGCGGGCGGCGTCGGCGCGCAGTTCTGGTCCGTCTACGTCCCCGGCGAGCTGACCGGCGACGACGCGGTGAGCGCCACCCTGGAGCAGATCGACGCCGTCCGGATGCTGGCCGCGCGCTACCCCGAGGAGCTGCAACTGGCCTTCACCGCCGAGGACGTGGAGGCCGCGCACGCGCAGCGCCGCATCGCCTCGCTGATGGGCGCCGAGGGCGGCCACTCCATCAACAACTCGCTGGCCACGCTGCGCGCCCTCTACCAGCTCGGTGTGCGGTACCTGACGCTCACCCACAACAACTCGCTGGACTGGGCCGACTCGGCCACCGACGCGTCGCGCGCGGGCGGCCTGTCCCGGTTCGGCGAGGAGGTCGTGGCGGAGATGAACCGGCTGGGCATGCTGGTCGACCTCTCGCACGTGGCCGCCGAGACGATGCGGGACGCGCTGCGGGTCACCGAGGCCCCGGTGATCTTCTCCCACTCCTCGGCGCGCGCCGTCTGCGACCACCCGCGCAACATCCCCGACGACGTGCTCGCCCAGCTCCCCGCCAACGGCGGCGTGGCCATGGCGACGTTCGTCCCGAAGTTCATCCTGCCCGAGGCCGTGGCCTGGACGCGGGCCGCCGACGAGAACATGCGCGCGCACGGGCTGCACCACCTCGACATGGGCGAGGAGGGCCGGCGGGTGCAGGAGGCGTTCGAGGCGGCGAACCCGCGTCCCGTGCCGGACGCCCGCACGGTCGCCGACCACCTCGATCACATGCGCCAGGTCGCGGGCATCGACCACATCGGCATCGGCGGCGACTACGACGGCACCCCCTTCACGCCCGCCCAGCTGGAGGACGTCTCCGGCTACCCGCACCTGGTGGCAGAGCTGCTGGACCGCAACTGGTCCGAGGCGGATCTGGCCAAGCTGACCTGGTCGAACGCGGTGCGAGTGCTGCGCGAGGCCGAGGAGGTGGCGCTGACCCTCCAGACCCGGCGGGGCCCCTCGATCGCCACGATCGGCGAGCTGGACGGCTGAGGGAGCGTCAACTCCCGGCTGACGCCGGATTTCCCTGACGCGGGCCCCGAGCGGTGAGCGGTCTTGACCGCGCCCTCGGGGCCCGCGAGCATCAGCGGGCCCCCGCTCGTGTCCAGGGAGGACCGTTGGCCACTTCGGAATCGTCCGACACGTACCCCACCCCCGTCTCC